>ASPC01000062.1 GCA_000405345.1 Atribacteria bacterium SCGC AAA255-N14 | reverse complement strand
AATGTTCTCTTTAAATATTTTTTATAAATAAATTATAAATAAAAAAGGATTTTTACTTCATCGTATCGTAATAAGATATAAACCAACTGAAATGCTTCATTAACTTCTATTCCAATAAAAAATAAAAGGAGGAATTAAAAAATGAAGGTCAAGAAATGGATAATTATAATTGTTTTGCTTATCATTGTTGTTGCCATATTCTTTTTTGCTGACGTGTTTAAAAAACCGGAAAAAGTTGTCCTGGGTTCTAAATTATTCAATGAACAGTATATTCTGGCTCATATGATTGCCCATTTGATGAGTGATAATGGTTTGCAAACTGAGGTGAAAGAAAGTCTCGGAGGAACGATGATTAATTATGAGGCGCTCAAAAAAGGCAATATTGATGCTTATGTGGAATATACCGGAACTGCTTATAATGTTATCCTTAAATTACCGCCTTTAGAGCAGTGGGACCCCGATGAGGTCTATCAAAAAGTAGAGCAGGGATTGATGGAACAGGATAATATAGCCATTGCTGCCCGATTGGGTTTTCGAGATGATTATGCCATCGCCTTACATAAGGATTGGGTGAAAGAACACAATATTGTTCGGATAAGCGACCTGGAACCCTATGCTGACGATTTAAGTCTGGGTACTGACCCGGAATTTGCTTCCCGCCCGGATGGATTACCGCAAATTGATAAAGTCTACGGATTTACCTTTGGAAGAGTAAGACAAATGCAGCCAACCTTAATGTATGAAGCCATCAAGAGCAATCAGGTTGATGCCATAGGTGCCTACACTACCGATTCCCGGGTTGATCTGTATAACCTGAGTATTGTAGAAGATGATAAGGGAGCATTACCTCCCTATGATGCCGTTATTATTGTGCGTAAAGAGATGGCGGAAAATGAAGAATTGATGAAAATATTTAAAATATTAGAAGACCAGATTGATACTGAAACGATGCGAAGACTCAATAGATTGTATGATATTGACAAAAAAGAAGCCTCAGACATCGCTAAAGAATTCCTGGTTGAAAAAGGTTTCATCGCTCCATAAATTTATTCATTGGTGAGAAATAAATAATAAAAATGGCTATATCGAAAAAACTCTTTAATAAGATTGATTGTGTAAAAATTGAAAAGGTTACAAAAAAGTACGGGCATACAATCGCGGTAAATCAGGTCAGCTTGGAAGTCTGTGGAGGAGAATTGCTCATTCTTCTGGGTCCGAGTGGTTGCGGGAAAACCACTTTGCTTCGCACCATCAACCGATTGGTTGAAATTGATGAGGGCAGGATCTTGATCAATGGGAAAGATAACCGGGATTTTGATCCGGTTATTCTCCGCAAGAATATCGGCTATGTTATTCAACAGATTGGTTTATTCCCGCATATGACTGTGCGGGAAAATATCGGCCTGGTTCCAAAATTGGAAGGTTGGTCAGAGGCTCAAATTACGCAAAAAGTAAAGGAATTACTTGAAATTGTCTCATTGCCGCCGGAAAAATTCATCAATCGAAGACCAAAGGAACTTAGCGGGGGGCAACAGCAGCGCGTCGGTTTGGCCCGGGCTATGGTGATGGACCCCTCGCTTTTATTAATGGATGAGCCGTTTGGAGCACTTGACCCTATTTTAAGGAAGCAGCTTCAGGAAGAATTCATAAAAATCAAAGAAAGATTAAATCGAACGATTATATTTGTAACCCATGATATTGAAGAAGCTTTTCGACTTGGTGACAGAATAGCCATATTAAAAGAAGGAAAACTAATACAATTAGCCAAGAAAAATGAATTATTGGTTAATCCAGCTGATGATTTTATTGCAGATATTGTTGATTCAAAAAAGAAATTTAAACATCTTGAAGATTTAACTGCCAGCGACATTATGATTCCTCTGGACAAAAAATACTTCTTTAAATCCGATTTATCGACCGATTCAGTCATAGAAGGTATGGTAAGAGAAGATATCGAATTAGGAATGGTGATGCAAAAAGAAAAATTCCTCGGTTATGTTAAATTGCAAGACCTCTACCAAAAGAACGATAAAAATTTGAAGCATTTTATAAAGCAGTCACTCGTTTTTACATCATTAGACTCCATCGCCCTTGCTTTATCGATGATGAAAGAAAAAAACGAATTTATCGCCGTCGTCGTGGAAGAAAAGCCTATCGGTATTTTGTTGGCAAATGAAATCTTGTCCAGGTTAATATAAAATGATTTTAGATGTATGGAAAACCCAACAATTGGGAATTAAAACTTTTGAGCACCTTTATATGGTTTTCATTACCCTGATTATTGTGATAATTATTGGCATAAGTATCGGTATTTTTTTACATAAAAGACAAAATCTTTCTAATATTATCCTGAATTTCCTTAACGCGATTGAATCGGTTCCCGAATTAGCCCTCCTGGTCATATTAATCCCACTTTTTGGAATCGGAGTCAAACCAACCCTGGTCGCCTCTGTTTTATATTCTATCCTGCCAATAGCAAGAAATACCTATGTCGGCTTAACCAATGTAGATTTCCAATATATTGAAATTGCCCGGGCTATAGGTCTTTCGGATAAGGAGATTTTATGGAAAGTAAGGATTCCTCTTGCATTACCATTATTGGCTGCCGGTATTAGAATAGCCATTGTCTTTACAATGGGGGTGGTTACTTTAGGGGGACTGATAGCTGCCGGAGGCTTGGGCGGTCCTATCCAAACAGGAATCCATCTTTATGATAAAAATATTATTATGGTTACCGGATTATGGATTGGAATCCTGGCAGTTCTGCTTGATTCCATGGGAAATTTTTTTGAAACACTATTAAGAAAAAGGTATGGACAATGAGATGAATAACCTTTTTGTAGCAATTGGAGAACATCTTTTTTTAGCCTATAGCGCATTATTTGTTGCGATTGTAATAGCTATTCCTTTGGCGGTCATTTCATTGTATAATCGCTATTTAGCTTCTATTTTACTCTTTCTTGCTAATCTCGCTCAAGCAATTCCAAGCTTTGCCGTTGTGGCAATTGTGGTTCCATTGCTGGGAATTGGATTTAAACCGGCTATTTTTGCCATCATTTTAAGAATCATACTGCCATTATTTAAAAATACTTACACAGGCCTAAAAAATATTGATGATGCCTATATTGATTCTGCACAGGGGATAGGGCTCAATGAAAGAGAGATTTTGCTTTACGTTCGTTTTCCGAATGCTTACCCGGCTATCTTTGCCGGGGTTAAATTTGCTGCTGTCATTGCAAATAGTGTCGCCATTATTACTTCATTGATTGGTGCAGGCGGTTTAGGAGAATTTATATATGAGGGATTAACCAATTTAAATATGTCTAAAGTATTAAGAGGAGCAATACCGGCAATTATTATTGCCGTTTTATTAGATATTGGTTTTACTTTTATCGAAAAAAAATTTACACTGGAAAAATAGAAGCGATACCCCCCTTCTGATAATGCTTTCATATTAAACCTTCAAAAAAAAAGAATAATTTGGTAACATTGGTTACTTACTTTCTTTCCTGATAATAATATAATTAACCTACAAAAGCAATAGGATTAAATTTTCAATTATTTAGAATGGTGATATATAAATTAGAAAATGTGTAGAATAACTATAATTAAAGGAGGATTTTAAAATGAAAGTAAAGTTAAGAAATTTAATGATAATATTTATTATCAGTTTAATTGGCATATATTTTGTCCTTTTGTCGAATGGGCAAGATAATACTATAATAAAAAATGAGGAGGAAAATAAAATGGAAAAAGCGACCTTTGCAGGCGGGTGTTTTTGGTGTATGGAATCTCCTTTTGAAGAATTAGATGGGGTTACGGAAGTTTTAGCGGGTTATACCGGTGGACATAAAGAGAACCCAACCTATGAAGAAGTAACCACCGGAAAGACCGGTCACTTGGAAGCTGTACAAATTACCTTTGACCCTTCAATCATTACTTATTCCGCGTTACTTGATGTTTTCTGGCGGCAGATAAATCCTACCGATATCAGGGGCCAGTTTGCAGATAGAGGGGAACAATATAAGACTGCTGTCTTTTATCACAGCGAAGAACAAAAACGGCTGGCAGAAGAGTCCAAAGAAAAATTACAAGGGTCAGGCAAGTTTCAAGTGGATATTGTTACAGAAATAATACCGGCATCCATATTCTATGTGGCGGAGGATTATCATCAGGATTATTACCAGAAAGCCCCCATCAGATATAAATCATATCGTGCTGGTTCAGGACGGGAAGCCTATCTTCAATCGACCTGGGAAGATACGACTGATAATAATGAGAGTAAGTTTGAGAAACCTTCGGATGAAGAGCTGAAAGATACATTGACCCCCTTACAGTTTAACGTAACACAGTCATGCGGTACAGAAAGGGCTTTTGATAATGAATATTGGGATAACAAGAAAGAAGGTATTTATGTGGATATTGTATCCGGTGAACCACTTTTTAGTTCTCTGGATAAGTTTGATTCGGGAACAGGCTGGCCAAGCTTTACCAAACCACTCGAACCGATTAACATTTTAGAAAAAGAGGATAACAGTTTATCTATGAGCAGAACGGAAGTAAGAAGCAAAGATGCAGATTCTCATCTCGGTCATGTATTTGATGATGGACCTGCACCAACAGGTCTTCGCTATTGTATGAATTCAGCTGCCCTTCGTTTTATACCCAAAGAAGATTTAGAAAAAGAAGGATATGGCCAATACATGAAGTTTTTCGAATAATAAGCCAAATTCATTAATACTCATTTTCACAGCATGTTAACGACAGGGCAGAGGATTGATCCTTTGTCGTGCAATAGGGGACATTGCACGACAGGGGTCGATCTTTTATTTTTTAAAAAAGGGATTCGAGTAGAATATGTCGTAATATAAAATAAAAGAACAAAAATATCGATAGTGTGACTTTATTAATTATCGAAATCTTAACTGTCATTTGAAGGAGGATTTTTATGATTGAAAATTATAGAAACTATCTAAAGGACAGTATTCGGAAAACCATTGATTTTTCGACCACAGACCAGAGCAGAGGCCTTAAACCACCGCCAGCAGAAAAGCCGTGTAATCCTGAAGACAAAAAAATTAATCTTGTTAAACCGGGGGATTGGAAATTAATTTACGAAGTAAGTGTCGAGACTGCGATGGCCAGAAGGAAATCGAGAAGGTCTTATACCAAAGATGCAGTAAAACTCGAAGAACTTTCTTTTCTTTTATGGGCAACACAAGGTCTCAGAAAGCAAAGGGCTGCAGTGCATAATTTCAGAAACGTTCCATCAGCCGGATGCAGACATGCACTGGAGACTTATGTTGTAGCTTTCCGGGTGGAAGGATTGCCAAAGGGAATTTACCGTTATTTACCCATGAGCCATCAACTGGTTGAATTTATAAAACATGAACATCTTGAGGACTTGATAAGCCGGGCGGCATTAGGTCAATCTTTTGCGGGTAAAAGTGCAGTGACTTTCATTTGGACAACCATACCGTCACGCATGGAATGGCGATACGGCATGGCATCCTATAAAGTGATAGCTATTGATGCCGGTCATGTCTGTCAAAATCTCTACCTCGCCTGTGAAGTAATTGGCGCCGGTACCTGTGCTATTGCGGCATATGACCAGGAATTTGCCGACAGGGTTCTTGGAATTGATGGTGATGAAGAATTTACCATTTATATGGCACCTGTTGGGAAAGTACTGTAGTATAAAGGGGGGATTACTGTGTTAGATATACAAAGAAATAATCTTGATATATCAAGTTCTCCTTATCTTCGGCAGCATGCAAAGAATCCCATATGGTGGCAGGAATGGAGTTCTGAAATTATTGAAGAAGCAATTCGTTGGAATAAACCGCTTTTTGTATCGGTTGGTTATGCAACCTGTCATTGGTGTCATGTGATGGCAGCCGATGCTTTTTCAGATCGGGTTACCGCGGAATATTTAAACAAGAATTTCATATGCATAAAAGTAGACCGGGAAACCAGGCCGGATATCGACCAATTTTTAATGCATTTTATCACTGCACAAAATGGAAGCGGCGGTTGGCCCTTGAATGTTTTTTTAACACCGGATATTCATCCCATTTTTGCCCTTACCTATGCCCCGGGGCATGGCAGTGGGTCGATATCTCCATTTCTTGATATTACCAAAAAAGTATATGATTATTACATCAATCATCGTGATAAAATTTTACCCTTTCAGGCTGTAGAGAAGCCACCTTCCATTATCGAAGAGAAGATGATTGCAAAAAATTTATTAACCTATTTCGATTTTGTTGAAGGAGGTTTTGGTGGGGGACAAAAATTCCCTCCCCATACGACACTTTTATATCTTTTGTATCTGCTTTGTGTAGAGAAAAATGATAACATTCAGAAGATGTGTGGTATCACACTCGATGTGATGCGTTTGCGGGGACTGAATGACCATTTACAGGGTGGAATTTTTCGTTATTGTGTGGATAACAAGTGGACTATCCCGCATTTTGAGAAAATGTTGTATGACCAGGCGATGGCTTTATGGTGTTATGCTTTGGCGTACAGGGTGATGGATAAAAAAGCATATAAGGCAATGGCGGAAAATATCTTGCGGTGCCTTGAAGAGTGTTTTAAAGATAACGGGTTATACATTTCTGCTTATGATGCTGACACAGAACATATTGAAGGTGCAACCTACATCTGGAAATATTATGAATTAAAAGAATTTTTATCAGCAGAGGAATTTCATCGATTGAGTGAATCTTATTTTATTTTTCCGGAAGGCAATTTTAACGGGGCAATTCACCTGATAAGAAAGAATGATATCCCTTTAGGGGATATTGAAAAAAAATTACTGGCCAAACGAAATCAGAGAATCCAGCCTGATAAAGACAACAAGACTCTATGCGGCATAAATGCTTTGGTTGCCATAGCCATGTTGCAGGCAGCACGATTTCTAGGAAAATCAAAGCTAGAAGCGAGAGCTGTGCAGATAATAAAGAGCTTGTTGGCAAGATTTTGGGATGGTAAAACCCTTGCGCATTCTCTTGCAAATGGCATAACACAGAAGCAGAATTTTTTATTTGACGGTGCTTGCATGCTAATTGGAATCACTATGCTATATGAGAATGATGAGAGTTGGTATACACCAATGCGTGCGATGTCTGAGTATGTTAAATCATTTCAGGAAGGTGAAAAATGGGTAGAATCAAGGTCTGAAGATTTTCAAACGATTTATGCCTCCTGGTTTGACCATCCGATTCCCTCAAGTGCCTCTCTCGCTGAGATGGGATTAACCCGTGCAGGGCTTTTAAAGGGAAAGGGTTTTCGCCCTGAGGTCTACCGACAACCATACCATGCGGATTTTTATAACCTTGCCGTCATGTTGCGCAACGGGCTTTTTCATCTTTATACCACCAAAAAAGGTGTCAATTGGAATAAACTACCGTCAAATTCGCTTCAAATGCGTGGTAAACCGGAGACAGATTGCTACAGAGGTGTTTGCCGTTCTGTAAGCCTTAAAAAATAATAGTAAGACATTTCATATTTATTTCTTAAAGAGATGTTCGGAATTTACCAGAAATTGAGATAAATATTATCCGGGTAGCACAGTTAAAGATCAAACCTTGTAAACTTTGCTTTAAAGTATGTACTAAAAAACCTTACAGATTATAATTAAAGATGATTTTGAAATGTTCTTAGGAAAGACACAGGGCCTTCACAACTTCATAAAATAATGATAGAATAAAAAAGTGTAAACATGGGTTATGAAAATGTCAAGGAAACCAATTCACATGGTAAGAAGGCATTTTAAATTGTGAAACATAACCCCGAAACTTGTCATATATATAATAGGAGGTATGTAATGAATATTTATAAATATGCCATGAAGATGGAAAAAGACAGTGAAAATTATTATCGTGAACTTGTTGATAAAACAGAGGATGTAGGGCTCCAGAATATATTAAAAATGTTAGTGAATGACGAAGTGAAACATTATCATATTATTGAACAAATGATGAAAACCGATGTAAGTGCAGAATTAGCAGAAACAGATATATTAGAGAATGCTAAGAATATCTTTATTAAAATTAAAGGAAAAAATCTAGTATTTAACTTTGACTTGCCACAGATAGATTTCTATCGCAAAGCCCAGGAAATGGAAGAAAAGAGCTATAAGTTTTATATAGAAATGAGTGATAAGGCTGAAACTGAATCACACAGGAAAATATTTTTAAAATTAGCAGAACAAGAAAAAAAGCACATGTTTCTACTGGAAAACTTAGTTGAATTTGTTTCCAGACCCGAGACATGGATTGAGAATGCAGAATTTAATCATTTGGAAGATTATTAAGACTTATTTTGTAAATTACTGATTACTACATTTTCTCGGGGGAAGATGTCAAGGGGACGGTTCTCTTGACAATATTAATTTAACCTTTCTTATCTTATAATTTTAAAAAAACAAAATTGTTTTTTATTCAGTAAGCTACTTTTTAAAAAGAGTTTATTTGTTTATAGAATTACTCTGGATTAGAAAATAGTACAATCTCCTTGTTCTTAATTCAGTATAATAAATATATTTTCGAAATTAATTTTACTGAAAATAAAAATTTTAAAAGAACAGAAAGGAGAAATAAAAATGACGACTTATTTTATGTTTGGGAAATATTCCCCTGAAGCCATAAAGGGAATAAGCTCTGAACGCACGAAAAAGGCTAATGATGCTATTTTGAAACTTGGTGGCGAGATAGTTGCCCAATATGCACTATTAGGAGATAAGGATTTGGTTTTTATTGTAAATTTACCAGGCGTAGAAGAAGTAATTCAAGCTTCAGCAAATTTGCATAAATTAACCGGTATCGCCTTTTCTTCTACCCCAGCCATAACTATAGAAAAATTTGATGAAATTCTTTCATAGAAATATAGGGCAATTTATCTGAAGATATGAGTTTTTTCAATCCAATAAGAATTACAGAACAAGGATGATTGTACTATCTAAACATTAAGGAGTAAAAATCATAGGCAAATGCTGGGATATTGCTACAAAAAAATTGAATAAGTGATTTAGATGATTCATGATTCAGGGGAAAGTTTTCGTATGAAATATTTAAGTAAAATTAGGGCAGCTTATATTATTTAAAATACCTTTAAAACCTTACCAACCTTTGGTAACTTTCAAAATATCATCACTGAGTAATCCCTTTTGCAAATCCCTCATACATGTTTCAATAATATCAATCCCTTTATTGAACTCTTCTTCTGTAATGATAAGGGGAGGTTGAATTCTTAATACTGAATGACTAAAGAAGGATAATAATAATCCCTTTTTCCAGGCACAATAACAAATTTTTGCTGCTGCTTCTTTATTTCTCTCTTTAGTTATGGGGTCCTTAATTAGATCCACTCCTATGGATAATCCCAAACCTCTTATTTCTCCAATAAATGGAAATCGCTTTTTCATAGAAGTAAAACGTTCAAAGGCAACTTTATTTAATTTTTCAGCATTTTCCATTAATTTTTCTTCTTCAATAACTTTAATTGTAGCCAAAGCTGCTGCACAACATACAGGATTACCGGCAGTGGTAAATAAATGAGCTGGTGCCTCCAAAGCTTCCATAATTTCTTTTCTTCCGATTAAAGCGGATAAAGGCATTCCGGAGGCTAAAGCTTTAGCCATTATTACCATATCTGGTTCGATACTAAAATGCTCTATCCCGAACCATTTACCCGTTCTTCCCATTCCTTGTTGAACTTCTTCTGAAATAAAAAGAATGCCATTCTCTTTACATAATGCAAATAACTGCTGCATGTAATCCTTGGGTGGTAACACTATTCCCGCATCTCCCTGAATCGGCTCAATAATAACGGCTGCTACTTCGTCTGGAGGAAGATAATTTGCAAAGGCGTATTTTAGGTAATCAAGACAATTTTTTCCTGCATCTTCCTGTGCCCCTCCCAAGGGATTGCGGTAAGTAT
>ASPC01000061.1 GCA_000405345.1 Atribacteria bacterium SCGC AAA255-N14 | reverse complement strand
GCTACAGAGGTGTTTGCCGTTCTGTAAGCCTTAAAAAATAATAGTAAGACATTTCATATTTATTTCTTAAAGAGATGTTCGGAATTTACCAGAAAGTAAAGAAAAGTGAAGCTTCCATTCCCATGGAAAGAGCACCATTAGCAATAATCAAGGCACTATAAATCTTGTCCATATCTCCGCTATGAACTACAATGGTTAATTTCTCTGTCACCTTTTCATTCCTCCTATTTTTGTATGGTAATTACCCATTCCCCTCCCTCTTCTTTTACATCAACCAGTTTCAAACCCAATGCCTTTACAGCCATGGGTATTTCCTTTTTAGATGCCTGGTGAGTGCCTCTTACTTCAATAATATCTCCGGGAAAAGCTTTACGAATTGCCTTTCTGGTTTCTATTAAAGGAATGGGACAAGTTTCTCCGCAACAGTCAACTTTTATTTTTGACATATCTTTTACCTCCTATAATAAAAATAGGGTCTATATCTTGTCTATTTATTTTCAATAAACTACTTCAAATTCTTCGCAAACCACAAGCATGTCTTCAGAAAAGATTTTACTATATTCTTTCAATCCCGGTGTAAAGAATTTCCGGTGTACTTTTCGCCAAAAAGATAGAGTCTTATCCCCTTCTCCCTCTTTGGCTGCAAATTCTTCCGTTACTTCTTTAAAGGGGATTATATCAACATTTGTTATTTGAATAATACATTGGGCTATCCCCGCCCAATTGATAATGATAATATAATCACCCACTTCAGGAACCGGCTCATTTTCTATTCCATATAGGCAGTGTAAGGAAGCGGTTGCTTTCTTTACCCCCTTTTTTACCAGTCCTGCCAATTCATTGGCATCTTCTTCATTGTTACAAAAATACCAGGATTCATAATTTTTACCGGTATTATTTATGTTTTCTCCAATCGTAGATAGATATTTTTTCCACATTACTTTTACTGTTTTATGTTCTTTTGTCACTTTTAATCATTCCATTTCAGTAGACATTTTTTTGTTATACTTTCTTGAAAAATAGCAGACATCTATTTGCCAACTTTCCTCTTAGGGCTTCACTGTTCCTATATTTTAGCACAGTCGAGCTGGGAGGGACAAATAACCTGTCTCTTTGTCTCCTTTTTTTTCTTTGCATAGACAATGATAAAAAAAATAAGTGCCTGTGCCTATTTTAATTATAAATAACAAAATAAGATTTTCACTTGCAAATATCATGACTATATGATAAAAGTAGTGATAAAGATAATTATTTCTAATTAACAAAAAATAAATTAACTAATTCATAATCTTTTTAGATAATAAATAATTTTGTAAAAGGAGAGTGGATTATGCTGAACATATATAAAACCATTAATTACTTGGGAATCGTTGCATTTTTATTGCTCTTCATTGTCTTTCTTCTCGGAATCACTCAAAGCTCCTTTAATTTACATTATTATACTGCTATATTGGCATTTATATTTGCTTGTTTTCATCTTGGATTAATTATATTTCGTAATTACAAAAGAAAAAAGGTGAGGTAAATATTATGAGAAAAAATATTATTGTTTTGTTTTTGGTAATCTTTTTATTAATGTTCTCGTCACAAGCATTTACTCATCCGGCCAGTAAAGTAACCCTGTTAGTAGAAGGAAAAGTGCTTCATGTAACTGTCAATCATAATGTCAGTAATCCTGAAAATCATTATACTGAAGAAATATTGGTTTTTTTGAATGATAAAGAGATTATTAGACAAATGTTTTTTATACAAACAGGTGATATGCAAAAAGTTTCCTATATGATACCTTCTTTGAAAGCGGGAGATAAGGTTACCGTAAAAACGAATTGTAGCAGAGGTGGCAAACGTTCAGGAACAATAACAATTGAGCCTGCTTCTTAAATGCAAGTTACCGGGGTAAAAAGTTACCAGGGTCACAACCTTTATTCTTGACAAATAGTTTAATTAACTGTCCAGGATAAAGATTTGACCCCTATTATTACCCCGGTTAGCCTTCTCCTATCTTTTCGATCGAATAGCCTTTATTACCCTTCCCATCAGTTTAAACGGTTTCGTCTTCGATTCCGTTTGATTGATAGAACCTGCAATGTACACGTCAAAATCTTCTGAATAATACAGGAAGGACCCGCTAGAGCCCGAATGACCCCATAAAGGCGGGACATTCATCACTGTTTTCATGAACCAGAGAAGCTTGAAGTACATTGTTCCGTAGCCATATTGAAGCGGAAATTGCAATTTGTGCCAGTTGTGCATCAACTTCAGCGTGTCTGCACGAACAATTCGCCCTTCCTTGAGGGCTTTGAGAAAAATGATACATTCTTCTGCTGTCGAAACAATCCCTCCATCAGCCCAGTATGATCCATTCGAGCGGATATCGCTAATGTTCTTATCATTATAAAATACATCCGCTGGAGCAGCCAATGGCGTGGACTGTGGTTCAGAGCGGCCGACCAACCAGGTACGCTTAAGTTCCAGAGGGAGAAAGAAAAAATCCTCAAATACGACATGAAGCGGCTTATTGGCTACGGATTCGATAATCTTTCCCAATAACTGGAAATTGGTATCCGAATAGGAGGCATCCGTACCTGGTGGAAAATTAGGTTCCAGCTTGTTTCGCGCCCATTCGATCGTCTCATCGACTGTCCATGATCGTTCCGGCTCTTCCAGGAACAATGCGAAGAGGCTCTTCCCCCCTTTCGGTTTCTCGGTATAGTAATCTGCTATGCCTGAAGTATGCGATAACAATTGTTTTATGGTAATCTCGCGAGAATAATCCTTCCCTTGATATATATGAATGCCTTGTATCAGTTCTTTTGGAAGGTATTTCGACATGGGATC
>ASPC01000060.1 GCA_000405345.1 Atribacteria bacterium SCGC AAA255-N14 | reverse complement strand
AAATATGCATAACAAATATCTTTTAGGCACAGATATAGGTACGCAAGGTACAAAAACGGTACTGGTAAATCCTGATGGTAAAATAATCTCTTCTGCATTTTCAGAGTATGATGTAATAAAGCCAAAACCTTCCTGGGCAGAACAATGGCCGGATGTATGGGTAAAAGCTACCTTTGATACCATCAAAGAAACAATAGAGAAATCAAAAGTGAAACTATCTGATATCGCCGGGATTGCCTTGAGTGGACTTTATGGCGGCTCGGGTATCCCCGTTGATAAAGATATGAATCCCATAAGACCCTGTCTTATATGGATGGATAGACGGGCAACGGATGAAGTACAATGGGTAAAGGAAAACGTTGATAAAGATAAGATATTTGAAATTACCGGTAATTATGTCGATTCTTACTATGGATTTACCAAGATGATGTGGATTAAGAATAATGAACCGGATAATTGGAAAAAAATATCCCAGTTTATAACCCCTAAAGATTATGTCATATACAAATTAACCGGAGAAAATATTACAGACTTTTCATCAGCCGGCAATATTGGTGGGGTTTTTGATATAAAGAAACGAAGTTGGTCAAAAGAAATGTGCAAAGTTCTTGGCATTCCCATATCCATGTTACCGCAAAGAATTGTAAAATCTGCAGATGTTGTAGGCAAAATCTCAAAAGAAGCCTCAAAATTGTGCGGCTTGTTGGAAGGAACACCGGTGGTAGCCGGAGGCATAGATGCCCCGGTGGCTTCTTTAAGTGCCGGTGTCCTAGAAGAAAAAAGTCATGTTGCTATGGCCGGAACCTCTATATGCTGGGGGGGTCGTTCATAAAGGACAACATCTGTCTCCTAAATTAGTCAGTTTTCCTTATGTGGCTTACGATGATGAAATGATATATACTTTTGGTGGAGCGGCAACAGCAGGTGGTATCGTTAGATGGTTTAGAGATCAATTCGGAGAAAAAGAGATGGCAGCTGAAAAAGAATTGAATATATCGGCCTATAAACTCTTAGATGAAGAGGCAGCAAATATCCCACCCGGTTCAGAGGGGCTTTTATTATTACCCTATTTTATGGGTGAACGTTCACCTATCTGGGATCCTGATGCCAAGGGGACTATCATAGGTCTAACCTTATACCATACCAAGAAACATCTTTATCGGGCAATTTTAGAAGGAGTGGCTTATTCTTTGCGCCACAATATAGAAGCAGGATTGGAAAGTGGGTTAGAATTAGCAGATGATTGTATTATGGTAGGAGGGGCAACCAGATCTCCATTGTGGATGAAGATGTTTTCGGATGTAACCGGATATCCCATAAAAACCCTCGCCCAAAATGTGGAGGCTCCTTATGGAGACGCCTTATTGGCTGGAGTTGGAACAGGGGTTTTAGATTCATACGAAAGGATAAAGGATTGGGTGCGATTCGATAGAACGATTTATCCCGATAAAAAGGCAAAAAAGATATATGATCAGTATTTTATAGAATACAAGAAAGCATATAAGTCTTTGAAGGATACCATGAAAACATTAGGCAAAATAAATTAAAATACACCCTTCAAACTGTACACTTAGAGGTCTTAGCCAGTAGCTAGAATATAGAGATCATAGGATAAATATGATCCCCATATTCTTCTATATCTTTTAATTCTCTGGTTACGGCCTTTTTCTGCTCCATGGTTAACATCCTTATAGGGGTATGTGATAGATTGGCTATGAATCATTGGCTTACCTCCTTTTTGGGGTAGATTTCTTAAATCCTACTAAAAAAAAGTAGGAGGGAGACAAGTCAACGTCAATAAAACATTTTAGAATAAAGAGTTTAAGAGAAAATTAGTAAATTATTTTTGACATTACTATGTACAACCATACGGAGGATAATCATGTCTGCAATCAAGTCCATTATGGAGAGGGCATACGAAAAACATCTGGTCATACCCGCCTTCAATATGCCTTATATCCCGATGATAAAGCCTGTTGTAAAAGCTTTGCAAGACTCCGATACCTTTGGTTTGATAACTGTTGCAAGACTCGAGTGGGTGAAATTTTCGTCAGGCAGTTTGGAGGTTGTGGCGGAGGAATACCATCGTTGCAGCGATTCCCGGGTGACTCGTCTGCATTTGGACCATGTGCCAGTTATCGATGAAGATCACAAACTGGTCGATTATCTTGACGATATTTCCAGAGCTATTGGAGCAGGGTATACATCTGTCATGGTCGATGGATCGCGTTTGACTCTGTCCGAAAACATCGCTGCTGTCCGGGAGGTTGTCGCTCTCGCACATTGCAACGATGTCCCGGTTGAGGCGGAATTAGGAACTGTGATGGGACACGAATCGGGTCCGATGCCCAATTATGAGGAACTGTTCGCAACAGGCAAAGGGTTCACCAATCCCGATGACGCCGAACAGTTTGTACGAGAAACGGCAGTCGACTGGTTGTCTGTAGCGGTAGGCAGCGTGCACGGTGCCATTGCACCTACTACTCGGAGTCAGAAGAGATTATTTTACCATCAGGATTTACCAGTACCGTTTTTGTACCTTGCGTACCTATATCTGTGCCTAAAAGATATTTGTTATGCATATTTTTATCTCCTTTATTGCCCATATTTTTCAACATAGTTTTTATGAAGTATATTTACCATAGACTCTGGGATAGATTGAGGTTCTCCCAGAATTTTAGCCATGATTAGAGTTT
>ASPC01000059.1 GCA_000405345.1 Atribacteria bacterium SCGC AAA255-N14 | reverse complement strand
ATACCCTTCAAAGCTACAACCCCATCATAGGACTTATATATATTTTTCATTTCAACCAATTTGTCCATATATAACCCTCTCCTTTTTATAACCATTAACAGTGTGACCTAAAATAATCCTGCAGGAAGAATTTTTTATAAAATCTTTCCTGCAGGATACTATAAAATTGTATTCTAACTATTATTTATCTTATTCCTTTTTTCAGCTAAGGGGGCTATCAAATCTATATTATCCTTGCTAATTAAACCACCACCTGTATCAATATGCAATCCGGAGAACCCATACATCTTGGTTAAATAAATTTGCATAATTGGTAGATACCCTTGCAAGAACGGTTGCTGATCTAACACAAGATCAGTATAACCACTCTTAATACTATTTACGGTGGCAGGTGATAAATCAAAACCAGCTCCGAAAATATCATCTGGACCTAAACCTGCTGCTTCAAAATAGGTACGTTGTGTAGAAGTTAAATTACCATGATCGGTTACAACAACTTTACAATCAGGATTTGCCTGTAAATAACCTACTATAACAGAAATACCCATTGAAGCATCCTTGTCTACTTCAGCTGAAATTTCCACATAATCTACTTTTACACCTATTTTTTCAAAAGCATCTATTGCCCCTTTTGTTCTTAATCCTCTGGTAGGTGCTGACAAAAGACCCCAAACAAGTGCTCTATCCCCTGTTTTTAATCCTGCACCTTTAACCGTAGCTTCACCGAGAGTATAACCTGATTCATAAAGCCCCTGGCCTACATAACCAAATCCAGTTGCGCTGTAAGCATTTTCAAGTTCAGGTAATGTCGTATTTTGACTGGTAACGATAATCCCCTGTTTCTCAGCTTCTTCAACAAAAGGCCTGTATGCTTCATCTCCAGGATGTCCCATAATGGCTATACCATCGGGATTGGCCGCAACAGCTTGCTGAAATTGATCAACCATTTTCTGCGAACTCCAATCTGACCATAGATACCTTACTTCAACCCGATCACCTAATATTTCTGCTGCTTCTTTAGCACCATTATAAACAACGGTAGCAAAAGTCCCTCCTGGAGCACCACCTGGGAAAAAGTAAATGACAACAGGCCCTTCACTTACCTGAGCCATTAATGGTAATACCAGAAGAGCAACACAAGACAATACTAACAAAACTAAAAGACTAATTTTCTTTAACATAATTTTTTCTCCTTTTAAATATTTCCTAATAATTTTTTAGCAACAATATCACTATAGCAACCTGAATACAAGGTGCTAGCTAAAACCGTTATTCTTTTTTCACCTCCTTTATTAGTAAGGGGTACATTAAGCCCCTACTTGCTTTTATCACCTTTAAATAATCTCTAAAGTTATCATCGTCGCTATCCATTTTATTTTTTTATTGATAATCTTATTACGTTCCAGGATAGCTTTGGTAGCAAAGCATTTAAGCAACCTTTTTCCACTACGACATCTTTTTTAAACTGTGGTACAACTTTGAATGGGTGATCTTTTGAGTTTATCATTTTAACATCATCGTTTTGGAGTATAATATGTTCTATAAGTTTACAGTCTATAAACCCCTTTATGTCGCAATGGACATCAAGTGTGTATTTCGTATCCCTGTTCACCGCAAAAATGGTCATTTCATCTTTCTCTTCATTTACCACTGCAACAGAATCCAGCACTGGTACGTCTGTATAGTCCTTACTATCATATTTTGGTGATTTTATGAGTGGGTTTAAAACATATCCTCTTCCGTAAATTGAAGCATGCATATAAGGATAAAAAATTGTCTGACGCCATGCTCTCCCGCCATTTTCAGTCATAATAGGGGCAATAACATTAACCAGTTGAGCCAAACATGCTATCTTTATACGATTTACATTTTTAAGAAGAGTAATCAATAAACTTCCTACTAACAAAGCATCTTCCATATTATACATATCTTCTAATTGCGATGGCGCAATAGACCAAGGTTCGATTTCTTCATCCTGCTCTCTCGAATGAAACCATACATTCCACTCATCAAAAGAAAGATTAATGGTTTTTTTGCTTCTTTTTTTAGCTTTTATATAATCACAGGTAGCAATCACCGATTTGATAAAGGCATCCATATCAAGTGATTTTGCCAAATAGTTAGGCGTATCATTTTCAGGGTTCCCATAGTAATTATGGAGAGAAATATAATCTACATTTTCATAAGTATGCTCCAGTACAGTGGATTCCCATTTCGGGTAAGTGTCCATCAATTTATGGGAACTTCCACAAACCACTAATTCGATGGTAGGATCAACCCATTTCATCACCTTTGCAGTTTCACACGCCAAACGACCATATTCTTCTGCCGTCTTGTGTCCAATCTGCCAGGGTCCATCCATTTCATTACCTAGACACCAGGTTTTTACTTTATGAGGTTCTTTATAACCGTGTTTTATTCGTAGATCACTATAATAGCTTCCTTCTGGATGGTTGCAATATTCAACAAGATTTCTCGCTTCGTCTACTCCCCTTGTTCCTAAATTTACAGCCATCA
>ASPC01000058.1 GCA_000405345.1 Atribacteria bacterium SCGC AAA255-N14 | reverse complement strand
AGAATTATCTCCTAATTTCTTAGGAAGAATCTTTCAGGTAAAAGGACAGAGCAAGAGAGTAATATAATTATTTTTTTGCTTTGTCTTTTTTATTTTTTTAAAATATTTTAGAAAAGCATAGAAATATAATTGTTTAATCTTTGGGATTAGAAATGTCAAATGTTGAGACTTGAACCCTTTATTTGCTTTATTTGCTTTTAAGATTAAATGTTTTTTATAGGAGGTAATGGAATGGAAGATAAGAGTATTGCCAAAGAACAATTTATAAAAGAATTGGATGAAATGAAGAAAAAAATTGCAAAATTAGAAGTAAGTGAAGATATGCATAAATGGGCAGAGGCGAAATTACAGAGGGAGAGTTATGAAAAAGATATATTATTAAATAATGCTCCAACTATGATATATTGGTTAGATGCTGAAGGAAAATTTATTATAGTTAATAAATGTTTTGCTGAATTATTTAATAAGTCCCCCGATGATATAAAAGAGAAATATCTATACGATTTATACTCTGAAAAGATTTCTGATAAAATTTATGCTGATAATGTAAAAATAATTGAATCCGAAACAGCAAAATATGGGATTGAAGAATCTTTGGAAATCCCAAATGGTATGATATGGGTTAGAAGTGATAAAATGCCTTATAAAGATGCAAATGGTAAGGTTATAGGCGTTATTGGTGTTTTATTCGATATTACAGATCAAAAAGAAAGAGATAAAGATATAAAAGAATCAGAGGAAAAATTCAGAATTATTGCCGAAAGAAGTTTTGACATAATAATTGTTGCTGATGAAAAAGGAGTATGCAGCTATGTTTCTCCTTCGATAGAGAGAGTGCTAGGATATAAGCCTGATGAAATAGTTAGCAAGCACTTTCAAATCCTTTTCCCGGATAATATGAATAAAAAAGTAGAAGGAATTTGTAATACTTTAATTCAGGGTAAGGAAATTGAGGGGGTAAATCTTGAAATAACTAGAAAAGATAGGGGGAAAGCGATAGTCGAAGTTAACGGTTCTGCCATAATTAAGGATAAAAAGATAGTTGGAATTCAAATACATTTAAGAAATATAACTGTGCGCAAGTTAGAAGAAGAAATGATAGAGAAAGAAAAAAACAAATTACAGAAATATATTGATATAGCAGGTATTATATTAAAGATTATCGATAGAGATGGTAAAGTAAGTCTAATCAATAACAGAGGTTGTGAGGTTTTAGGATATGCAAAAGAGGATATTTTGGGGAAAAATTGGATTGATAATTTTGTTCCGGAAAGACTACAAAACAAAATGAATGATATTTTAGCGAAACTGCGATCTAAGCAAACTGTTTCTTATGAATATTTCGAAAATCCGGTTTTAACTCAAAATGGAGAAGAAAAAATTATTAGTTGGTATAATACTGTATTAAAAGATGAAAAGGGTAAATTTCAGGGGATATTAAGCTCTGGAGAGGATGTTACTACAAAAAGTAAAGTTGAACGAGAGCTCCAAGAGAATTACCAAAAATTACAGCAAATTATGGAGGATACTGTTTATACTATGGCCAAAGTTGTTGAAAAGAAAGATCCATATTCCGCTGGTCATCAAAAAAGAGTCTCTCAGCTTTCTACAGCTATAGCAAAAGAGATGAAGTTACCTAAAGATAAAATTGAAGGGTTAAAGGTTGCATCATTGGTTCATGATATCGGAAAAATTGGTATGCCCATAGAGATTTTAAGTCAACCAAGTGGTTTATCTGAATTAGGCCACCAATTAATGAAAGAACATCCTATGACTGGATATAATATTTTAAAAGAGATTGATTTTCCTTGGCCAGTTGCTGAAATTGTACTACAACATCATGAGAAAATAAATGGTTCTGGATATCCAAATGGACTAAAAGACGAAGAAATTTTAATTGAAGCAAAAATATTATGTGTAGCTGATGTTATTGAGGCAATGAGTTCTTATCGGGCTTATAGGCCTAGTCATAGTATCAAGGAAGCATTAAACGAGCTAACTAAGAATAAAGGAACTCTTTATGATTCAATGGTTGTAGATGCTTGTAAAACATTATTTAAGTACAAAGGTGCAAAATTTGATTTCTTGGGATAAGAAATAAAATGTGATACGGGATGGTTATTAAGTGCCTTTTGGGGGATTTAAATTTTTAAAAATCGATAATTTACTACAAGGCAATTCAAAAAATTGTATTTTTTCTTTTTTTTGAGCTATAATTTTTTAAAATAAACTAAATATTTAAATATAAACAGTTTAAGGGAAGAGTGGTGAAAATCCACCGCAGTCCCGCTACTGTAATGGGTGACGAAAGCTGTAATAGGCCACTGTTAAAAATTTTCAACTTTAGCGTTAGATGGGAAGGCACAGCAATTAGATTGACCCCTGAGCCAGGAGACCTGTCTGTTTATAAATATCAAATCACCTCTTCGTGGAAAAAGAGGGTGATATTTTTTTATTTTATCTATATCATCGGACCCTACAATACTAAGAAAAGGAGAGCACTTAGAGTAATGGCAATAAAGTTAATTTTAATTCGTCATGGAGAAAGTGATGGTAATGCCCAAAGGAAATTTTCTGGTTTTCAGGATGTAGATTTAACAGAAAAAGGAATATGGCAAGCGAAGAGATTGGCACGACGTTTAGAAGAGGCATCAGTAGACATAGTTTATTGCAGCGATTTAAAGAGGGCTCGTCATACTGCTGAGATTACATTTAAAGCTCGAGGAATAGATATTGTCACTAATTCTAATTTTAGAGAAATAAATTTTGGAGCGTGGGAAGGTTATACTTTTGAAGAAGTTAAATCAAAATTTGGATATGGAGATGAATTTAATCATTTAATGGAAAATATTAAGCCAGAAGCTGCTATTCCTCAGGGGGAAAGTTTGGTTGATTTAAATGATCGCGTTATGGCTGAATTAAATAATCTATTAAAGAAGCATGAAAAAACAGATAAAGATAAAACTATTGCGCTTGTTTGCCACGGTGGCACGATTCGAGTTATTTTGAGTAATGCCTTAAATATAGGATTGAAGAATATGTGGAATATAGAACAATATTCCACAGCTTTAAATATTATAAATTATTATGACCATAAAGCATTTGTTGCTCTTATCAATGATACTTCTCATCTTGAAGATTGGTGGGAAAGCGGATTAAAGATTAATACGGAGAAAAAGAAAGATGAATGAAAAAATAGCAGAAACCATCCAAAAGATTGAACCTGTCAATTTTAAACTAATGGAAAAAGCACAAGAAAAATTAGATAATCTTACCAAACCTCAGGGAAGCTTAGGAAAATTAGAGGATTTTGCCAGGAGGATAGTAGGAATATCCGGAACTCTTTCCCCGACAATCAAAAGAAAAGTAATATTTGTGATGGCGGGAGATCACGGAGTTGTTGAAGAAAGTGTAAGCGCATATCCCCAGGAAGTTACTTTTCAAATGGTATATAATTTTATTCGAGGAGGAGCAGGTATTAATGTATTAGCCAGACATATGGGAGCAGAGATTTTAGTGGTAGACATGGGTGTGGCTAAAGATTTTCCCCTGGAAGAGGATATAATAAGAAAGAAAATAGCCTACGGAACGAATAATATGGCCAAAGGGCAGGCTATGAGTAGTGATGAAGCGGAAAGAGCAATAATTGCCGGGATTGAAGTGTTTGAAGACGAATTAAGCAGAAAAGGAATCGACATTATTGGATTAGGGGAAATGGGGATTGCCAATACTACCCCCAGTAGTGCTATAGTAGCCTGTTTAACTAAATCTAAAGTTGAAGAGGTTACCGGTCGAGGGACCGGGATAGACGAAAACCAGCTTAAAAATAAAATAAGAGTGATTAAACAAGCGATAGAAGTTAATCGACCTGACCCGGAGGATGGTCTGGATGTTTTGTCAAAAGTGGGAGGTTTTGAAATTGGAGGTTTAGTCGGCTGTATTTTATCTGCTGCTTCTCATCGAGTTCCTATTGTAATTGATGGATTTATTTCTTGCGCGAGTGTTCTAATTGCCATTAAGTTAGCTCCTTTGGCAAAGGATTACCTATTTGCGAGTCATAATTCGGTGGAAAAAGGGCATAAAATTGCCCTGAAATATATAGGGAAAATTCCAATGTTTGATCTTGGTATGCGGCTTGGTGAAGGAACAGGTGCTGCCTTGGGTATCAGCTTTATTGAGGCTGGGGTAAAAATATTAAATCAAATGGCTACTTTTGAAGAGGCCGGAGTAGATAAAATTAGTCGTTAGTGAATAGGAAAAATAATATCAAGTATATAGTATAGCGTGGAGCGTACAGCGTTTAGCGTATAGGTGTGGGTTACAAGTGTAAGCAATATATACATCCCCACCTTAATCCTCCCCCCTCAAGGGGGAGGAGATTAGGACTGGATTCCCATTTCCATGGGAATGACAGATAAAGAAGAGGGAAATTTTATGTCGAGAGGGAAATTAATCTTTATAACCGGGGGAGCAAGGAGCGGGAAGAGTAATTTTGCTGAAAAGATGGCTGTTGGTTTAGGTAAGTTAGTAGCTTATCTTGCAACTGCTCAGCCGCTTGATGAAGAAATGGCTTTTAG
>ASPC01000057.1 GCA_000405345.1 Atribacteria bacterium SCGC AAA255-N14 | reverse complement strand
ATGCAAGAATTAGCTAAAGCAGATAACGTGTTTTGTAAATTGAGCGGCATGGTTACAGAGGCTAATTGGAACAGTTGGAAGCAAGAAGATTTTGTACCTTATATGGAGACTCTCTTAGAAATATTTGGCCCGAATCGACTTTTATTTGGCAGTGATTGGCCGGTCTGTACAGTAGCTGCAAAATACGAACAAGTTTTAGGAATTGCGACTCATTTTATTCATTCACTTTCTCAAGCAGAACAAGCCCACATTATGGGTCAAAATGCTATAGATTTTTATAATTTGGAGGTGTAGGAATTTACTATATGAAAGCAGTAGAAAGTGTAAACACCACTTAAAAGTAATACAATTAAAAGTAAAAAAGATTTTGAAGTCATTGGTTCTTTTAAAAAAATTAAATTTAATGAAAGTGGAACCATAATTTAATTAATCCCAGAAGGAGAAAGATATGAAGGCAATCTGTTTGAGAGCACCGAAGGATATAATGATTAAAGAAGTCCAATATCCAAAAAGAAAACAGGATGAAGTATTGGTTAAAGTTAAATCGGTTGGAATTTGCGGTTCTGATGTTGCAGCGTATAAAGGTATTAATCCTTTAGTTACATATCCTAGAATTATTGGGCATGAAATTGCTGGGGAGTTGTTAGAAATTCCTGAAGGAGAAAAAAATCTAAAAATTGGTGATAGAATAATTATAGAACCATACAAATATTGTGGAAAATGTTATCCTTGTAGTATAAATAGAACAAATTGTTGTGAAAATTTAAAAGTAGTTGGTGTACATGTAGATGGTGGTTTTACTGAATATTTTTCTCATGATAGAAAACTGGTTCATAAAATACCTAAAAATATACCATGGGAACAATCTCCAATGATTGAACCCCTAGTTATTGCACTTCATTCACTAAACAGAATAAAATTAAAAAAAGGTGAATATGTTGTAATAACTGGTGCTGGTCCCATTGGTATTTTAATTGCACAAGCAACTATATATAAAGGTGCTATACCAATTTTAATTGATCTTGTAAAAGAAAGACTTTATCTGGCAAATAAATTGGGTGTTGAACATATTTGTAACTTAAAAGAACAAAATCCGCTAGACATGATTAAAGATATTACAAAGGGAAGAATGGCCGAAGCAGTCATTGAGGCTTCTGGGTCTTCAGCAGCGATAAGAAGTTCTATCGATTACGTTTCATATGCAGGTAGAATCGCTTTTGTTGGATGGCCTAAAGAAGAAACACTAATGCCTACTGCATTATTTACCAAAAAAGAATTAGATATAAGAGGTTCAAGAAACGGTGGACCGGAATTTCCCGAATCAATAAAGTTAATTGCAGAAGGCAAGGTAAATGTAAAAGCTTTAATTACCAAAACTGTTATAATGAAAAAATTACCTGAAGCGCTTATTCAGCAATCTGAACATCCAGATAGATTTATGAAGATTACTGCTATAATATAAACTAAAAGCTTTTTAATAAAAAAATAATTGTAGGTTAAAAGACGGAAATTCCAAGAAGAAAAAATTGGAATCAAATGAAACTGTTTGCCAAAAAATACAATGTAAGATTTGGAGTGGCATATAGAAATCTAGAATAAAAACAGTTTCTCAAAATAAATTAACAAGACAAATTACTGTAATAGATAGAGTTTTAGTGAGATAGACTATTGGACAAGAAGGGCTCTCGGGAACACATCATGATTTAGACCAAAAGTGTCTAGCTTAAGAGGTTCATTCCAGTTCCAGAGGGGAAGAGAATGGAACATACAGATGCTAGGGGACCTAAATATAAGAGAAAAGCATTACAGGGAGCTGCTATTCATTCATATTGTTAAAAAATAAAAATAAGAGTAATACTTAATAATTATGGGTGCAAGTTTGTAACTCAAAATATAGCGTCGAATGATGTAAAAATAATTGGATTACGGAGGGAAAAGGCAAATGGAGGATGTACTGTTACAGGTTAAAGATTTAAAGACCTATTTTTATACTGAAGATGGTGTGGTTAAAGCAGTTGATGGTGTTGATTTTGCCATAAAAAAAGGGGAAACACTGGGTATGGTAGGTGAGTCAGGTTGTGGCAAAAGCGTTACTGCCCTTTCCGTATTAAGATTGATCCAGGAGCCGCCGGGAAAGATTGTTAGCGGTAATATTTGGTTTAAAGGTGAAGAATTATTAAAGAAAAGCCCCGAAGAAATGAGAAAGATTAGAGGGAACGATATTTCCATGATCTTCCAAGAACCGATGACCTCCTTAAATCCTGTATATACTATTGGTGAACAGATTTCAGAAGCTATAGTGTTGCATCAAAAATTAGACAAAGGAAAGGCTTTAAAGAAAACCGTAGAGATGTTAAGATTAGTAAGTATGCCTTCTCCTGAAACCAGGGTTCATGAATATCCTCACGAATTAAGCGGAGGACAAAGACAGAGAGCAATGATTGCCATGGCTTTATCCTGCAATCCGGATTTATTAATTGCAGACGAACCGACAACCGCCTTAGATGTTACCATCCAGGCTCAAATTTTAGAACTGATAAAGAAATTAAAAGATGAAATTGGTATGTCAGTTTTAATGATTACTCATGATTTGGGCGTAATTGCGGAAGTAGCTCATGATGTAGTAGTTGTATATGCTGGTAAAGCGGTAGAATATGCAGATGTGAAAACCATCTTTAAAAATCCGAAACATCCCTATACTATGGCTCTCCAAAATTCCATTCCTCGCCTAACAGATAAACCAGGGAAAAAACTCGAAGTTATTCAGGGTGGAATTCCTGATCCTTTAGCCTTGCCTTATGGATGCAAGTTTCATCCTCGTTGTAAGTTTGCTATAGATCTTTGTAAGAAAGAAGAACCCGAGCTTGAAAAGATAGAAGGCAACCATATTGTACGGTGCTGGATGTATAATAAAAATAAGGCAAAAGATTTTAAAATTAATCAAGAAGTAGCAGGCATCACCCATGAGTAGTATATAGTGAATAGTATTTAGTAACCAAGCGGAAAACGAAAAGCGCAAAACGTAAAGCCATAGCTAAAAATTTAAAATTTAAATATATTGTATTATCTATTGAGTTTCATCTTTCTTATCTCGTATACTATATAGCAAAAATAAAAAGATAGAGAAGCAAAAACAGAACTTAAAATTTAATATTGAGAGAAAAAGTTTTGAATTTTGAATTATGGTTTTTCGCTTTTCGTTTTAAGTTTTTAGCTGTATAATGATGACTGTAAACTGAAAAATTGTATTTGAAACTAACGACTAATGTAAAGTCTTAATAAATTGGAGGTACAGGGGTTTGGAAGATAGCGTGTTACTCAAAGTAAAAAATTTAAAAAAATATTTTCCCGTGAGAGGGGGAATATTATCCAAGCTTATAGGATATGTCCAGGCGGTAGACGAAATAAGTTTTGATATTAAAGAGGGAGAAACTTTAGGTCTGGTGGGAGAATCAGGCTGTGGTAAAACTACTACGGGGAGAACGATTACCAGACTTTTAGANCCCACTGCCGGAGAGGTAGATTTTGAAGGGGAAAATGTCTTTAAATTAAACAAAGAGGAACTCAGGAAAGCAAGGCGTAATATTCAAATAATATTTCAGGATCCTTTTGGTTCTCTAAATCCCCGAATGACTGTAGGTGATATAGTAGGAGAGTCATTAATNATTCATAAGATTGCAAAGANTAAAAAGGAAAAAGAAGAAAGAGTTAANGATTTATTAGAAACTGTGGGCTTAAATGCTGGACATGTAAGAAGATACCCTCATGAATTTAGTGGAGGACAAAGACAAAGAATTGGAATAGCCCGAGCTTTGGCCCTGAATCCTAAATTAGTAATTTGTGATGAACCCGTATCGGCGCTAGATGTTTCTATCCAAGCCCAGGTAATAAATTTATTAGAAGATTTACAAGAGGAATTTAAACTTACTTATTTATTTATTGCTCACGATTTAAGTGTGGTAAAACACATTTCTGATAGAGTTGCAGTAATGTATTTGGGTAAGATTGTAGAGCTGACCTCAACTTATGAATTATATGATAACTCTCAACATCCTTATACGGAAGCACTCCTTTCAGCAGTGCCCATCCCTGATCCCACTCTAAACAGACAAAGAATTGTTTTAGAGGGAGATGTTCCAAGCCCGTTTAACCCTCCTAAGGGTTGCCGTTTTCATCCGAGATGTAAATACGCTATACCAATTTGCAGTCAGGAAGAGCCTGAATTAATCGATATAAATGGCGGACATTATGTAGCCTGTCATTTGAGAAAATAAGAAAATAGAAGCCAGGAGCCAGAATCCAGTATTCAGAATAACTTATATTATATATGAAATTATTGTACTTCCTTCTGACTTCTGAATTCTGGAAACCTTATTGGTTATAAAAATGTTTTGAATTTTGAATTATGGTTTTTCGCTTTTAGCTTTAAGCTTTTAGTTTATGGATTTAGCCTATACGCTAAACGCTATACGCTAATCATATGCTAACGACTAATTTAATTATATTAAGATTTTGCCGGGATGGCGGAATAGGTAGACGCGCCAGCTTGAGGGGCTGGTGAGCTTTTGCTTGTGGGGGTTCAAATCCCCCTCCCGGCACCAATCTACCAATTGACCGATTTACCGATTATATTAGTTAGTCAATCTACCAGTCACCCGGTCTTCCGGTCTACCAGTCAATTTAATTAACTTGTACTTATAACCCGAAACTCGTAACTTATCACACACTAATCATTAGTTTTTATTGTTCTCTTCACTATATACTAAATACGATATACGAATTTCATTTTTCAATACCTTTAATCAATATTTCATCAGGTTTAGTAAGGCCTAATTCCTCTCGGGCAATTTTTTCTACAGATTTATCAGATTTTAATGATTCCACCTCTTCTGATAAATTATTATTTTTTAATTTCAGTTCTTCTATCTCTGATTCTAATATTTTAATATCTTCTTTTAATTGTAATGTTCGGGCGTATTTATCTGAAAATAAAAAAACTATATACAATATCAAAAGTAAAATTATGGCCCAAATTATTTTCGAATGAAATATTGACCTAATGGATATCATTTTATTTTATATTAAATACTGCCTTTCCGCGGTAAATTGACGACTCCCCTAATTGTTCTTCGATACGCATCAATTGATTATATTTTGCAATACGTTCTGTTCTGCAAAGGGAACCAGTTTTAATCTGCCCAATATTAGTTGCAACAGCTAAATCCGCAATAGTAGTATCTTCTGTTTCTCCGGAACGGTGAGAAATTACTGAAGTAAAACCTGCTCTTTTTGCTGTTTCGATAGTATCTAAAGTCTCGGTTAGAGTTCCAATCTGATTTAATTTTATCAAGATTGAATTAGAAGCTTTTAATTCAATCCCTCGGATAAGTCTCTTTTTGTCAGTAACATAGAGGTCGTCTCCTACGATTTGTATTTTGTGACCTAATTTTTGAGTAAGTTTTTGCCATCCTTCCCAATCATCTTCTGCCAGACCATCCTCTATAGAAATTATAGGATATTTATTTACTAAGGAAGCATAATAATCTATCATCTCATCAGAAGTTCTGACCGTCCCCTCTCGAGATAATACATATTTTCCATCCCGGTATAATTCTGAAGCTGCAGGATCTAAAGCTATAAAAATATCTTTGCCTGGTTCGTATCCTGCTTTTTTGATTGCTTCTACTATTAGCTGAATCGCTTCTTCACTGGATTTTAAATTGGGAGCAAATCCACCTTCGTCTCCTACCGAAACATTATATCCTTTTTCTTTTAATACTTTTTTTAAAGTATGAAATGTTTCAGCACCCATTCGTAGGCTTTCTTTAAAATTAGCTCCACCAGCTGGAACAATCATAAACTCCTGTAAATCCACTCCGCTATCAGCATGTTTCCCTCCATTTAATATATTCATCATAGGTACAGGAAGTTCTTTAGCATTTACACCTCCAATATAAGAATATAATGGTAAACCAAAAAAATCAGCTGCTGCTTTTGCGGTAGCTAAAGATACGCCTAAAATTGCGTTGGCTCCTAAACGACTTTTGTTAGGAGTTCCATCAAGTTCAATTAATAGTTTATCAATCGTTAATTGATCTGTGGCATCATATCCGATAATTTCAGGAGCAATAATCTCATTTACATTCTCGACCGCCTTAAGAACACCTTTACCCAAATATCTCTTTGGGTCATTATCTCTTAATTCAATAGCCTCGTGTACTCCAGTACTGGCTCCTGAAGGAACCTGTGCCATACCAAAAGCTCCGCTTTCCAGTTCTACCTCCACTTCAACAGTGGGATTACCCCTGGAATCTAAAATTTCTCTCGCATATACATCAAATATTTCACTCATCTTACTTTTCTCCCTTTTTCATTTATTTTTTAAAAATTCTTTTTTACTATCTTAGCACATTATTTAAATAATGTTTAATTAAATAATTTCTATCCCCTGAACCATTTAAATAAAAAAGTACCCAAGCTAAAATATATTAATAAACTACCTACATCTACTATAGTAGTGATAAAAGGACCAGCGGAAATTGCCGGATCAATCTTAATCTTAGTAAAAATCAAAGGTAATAAAGTACCGATAGTAGCTGCAGTTATCATAGTTAAACATAATGATAGTCCAATTACCAATCCTAATACAAAATCATCCTGCCAAACTAGAGCTACTAAAGCTATAATTATTCCAACAACTATTCCTATTAAAGAACCAACCTTGGTTTCAGTCCAAATATTATTCCATAATTCATCTATCTTAAGCTGACCGGTGGCTAAACCACGAACTGTGATGGTTGATGATTGAGCACCTACATTACCACCCATGGCCATAATTATAGGAATAAAAAAGGCCAACGCCATTACATTTTGCAAGGTATCAGAATGAAGCTTTATAACCGAACCGGAAAGTATTTCTCCCGCCATACACACAAGTAACCAGGGAAATCGCGCCTTCGCTCTCGTCAAGGGGCTTGCTTTTATAAGTTTATCTTCGTATACCTCGGATGAACCGACCATCGTATGAATATCCTCGGTAACCTCTTCTTCTAATACATCGATAATATCATCAACGGTGATAATACCTAATAAAGTTCCTTTTTTATTGGTAACTGGCAGGGCTAGAAAATCGTAATCAGCAATTATTCTAGCTGCTGTTTCCTGGTCCTCTGTGTCCAATACACTGATTACGTCTTCTTCCATAAATTCTGATAT
Organism: Atribacteria bacterium SCGC AAA255-N14; assembly: GCA_000405345.1. The sequence goes on along the minus strand of ASPC01000057.1, from coordinate 5,172 downwards.
TTTAGCTTTAGGATTAGCCATAATTAAATATCGCAAAGAAATAACTCCAATGAGTTTTTCTCTTTTATCTACAATATAAATATAAAAAATCATCTCTGCTTCCGGGTTAAGTTCTCTTATCTTGTTTATTGCTTCCTCAGCAGTAAGATTTTCAGGAAGAGCAACAAACTCGTTGTTCATTATGCTTCCGGCAGTGTTCTCTTCATACTTTAATAGTTCCTTGATCTCTTCCGCCTCTTCTTTAGGCATCAAATCTAACAATTCTCGGGATTCCTCAGGAGTTATCTCCCCTAAAAAATCAGCTGCTTCATCAGTATCCATTTCTTCTAAGATATCAGAAGCCTTCTCTTTACCCAGAGCATCCATAATATTTGCTTGTAACTCTGAATTTAATTCTGAAAGCAATTCCGCAATTTTCTCATCATCTTTAATTAATTTAAATATTTCAATAGTTTGTTCTAATGGTAAATAATCGGTTAATCCGGCGAACTCTGTGGGATAGAGGTCATTAATAATTTCTTTTACGTCCTGAATATTTTTCTCTTTCAATAGCCTAATTATTTTTTCTGACAACTCTTTTGTTTTTTCTTCCATTTGCCTAAAACCTCTTTTATTAACTTGCAAATCAAAAATATAACTTAACATTCATAGCTTTTTTAATTATTATATAAAGAATTCAGTAGCCAGGAGTCAAAAGTCAGAAGGATACTCAATACAATATATCAGCATTATTACATTTAATTATTTTTATTATTCTGGATACTGGCTTCTGGTTTCTGAATTTCATTTCTTAGCCTTCTTCTTTTTTAATTTCTTTTATTACTTCATACAAGGAACTTGCTTTTTCTGCTGGAATATTCTTCAGAGGGACATCTAATACTTTTGTTTGTAGGATTTTGTTAGCAAAATTAATTTTTATTTCATCGCCAATCTTAACTTCATCCCCTGCCTTGGCAATTCGATTATTAATTCTAATGCATTTGGCCAGACAGGCTTTTTTTGCTTCTGTCCTTCTTTTTATTAATCTGCTTACTTTTAAAAATTTATCTAATCGCATATTTATCAATTACCCAATTGGCCAATTTACCAATTTACCAATTAATACAGACATTAGTGAATAGTCGATAGTATTTAGTTAGCCAGTTACCCGGTTTACCAGTTAACCAATTTACCAATTAGTTTAGTCGTTAGTGAATAGTATCAAAGCGTAAAGTGTAAAGCTAAAAAACGCAAAACCAAAACTTAAAACTTAAAACATAAGAAAAAGTTTTGAATTTTGAATTATGGTTTTTCGCTTTTCGCTTTAAGTTTTTAGTTTAATGCTGACGTAACACGATATGCGGAATACTACTATACACTAAACGCTATACACTCTAAGCTATTCTTCACTATATACTGTTTTATTCTTTTGATTTTAATTGAGGGAAAAGGATAACTTCTTTAATTGAATCAGAATTAGTAAGCAACATCATTAATCTATCAATGCCTATGCCCAAACCACCAGTAGGAGGCATGCCATATTCTAAGGCTTCAATATAATCTTCATCCATGAAATGACTTTCCATATCTCCTGCCTTTCTTTTGGCAACCTGTTCTTCAAATCGACATTTCTGCTCTGCCGGGTCATTTAATTCAGTAAAGGCATTAGCTAATTCCATCGAATTGACAAACAGTTCAAAACGCTCCACTAATTCCGGATTATCTTTCTTTTGTTTTGATAAAGGGGAAATCTCGAGAGGATAATCGAAAATAAAAGTTGGCTGAATTAAAGTTGGCTCTACATATTTTTCGAAAAGTTCGTTAGTAATTTCACCTCTGTTTATTTTTCCCTTTATATTTAAACCATGTTTCTTTATAATTTTATCAAAATCTTTTTGAAGTATTTTTTCTATATTAATACCACTCACCTCTTCAATAACTTTACACATGCTTATTCTTTTCCAGGGAGGGGTAAAATTAATTTTATTGCCCTGATATTCAACTTCTAAACTGCCAAAAACATTTTTAATTACATATATTATTAATTCCTCAGTAATTGTCATCATGCTATGGTAGTCACCATACGCTTCATACAACTCTAACATAGTAAATTCAGGATTATGTTTAGTAGAAATACCTTCGTTTCTAAAATCACAACCTAACTCATAAACTTTTTCTAAGCCTCCAACTATTAAACGCTTCAAATATAATTCTGTGGCAATTCTTAAATATAAATCCCTATGTAAAGTATTGTGATGGGTAATAAAAGGTCGTGCAGTAGCCCCGCCGGGAATAGGCTGCATTATGGGAGTTTGAACTTCTAAAAAGCCCCTATTATCTAAAAAATTTCTTATAGATTGTACTACCTTGCTCCTTTTAATAAAAATTTCTCTGACTGAAGGATTTACTATCAGATCTAAATATCTTTTTCTATATCTTACTTCCACATCTTTAAGTCCGTGCCATTTTTCAGGTAGACTACGCACAGACTTACATAGAAGACTAAATTCTTCAACAAATACAGTAACTTCGCCAGTTCTAGTTCTAAAAATCAGACCTGAAACTCCCAAAATATCCCCAACACCGATTTTACTAAAAAGTTTAAAAGCATCCTCTCCGACTTTATTTGATTTTATATAAATCTGGATTCTTCCGCTTACATCTTCAATATTAGCAAATATAGCTTTTCCGTGTGTTCTTAAAGCCATCAACCTGCCAGCTACACTAGCTTTTTCTTTGCCACATTCACCAACTTGTAAATCTTTATTTTCTTCTATTAAATCTTTTATTTTATAAGTCCTGTTGAAACTATGCCCAAAAGGATCAATGCCTTCTCTTTTTAATTCTTCTATTTCTTTCCATTTATTAGATATAATTTCCGTTGTACTCTTTTTTATTTCCACCCGATCCACCTCTTTTTACTTTTATTGCTAGATATTATATTAAAATAAATTAGTCGTTAGCATAAATATAATTTTTCAATTTTAGTATATAGTTAAAAATTTAAAACTAAAAGCGAAAAACCATAATTCAAAACTTAAAACTTTTTCTCTCAATACTTAATTTTAAGTTTTTTTGCTTCTTTATCTTTTTATTATACAGTATGCGAGATGACAAATATGATGCTCAATAAATAAAGCAATATATTTAAATTTTTAATTTTAAGCTATGGTTTTACGTTTTGCGCTTTTCATTTTTCATTTTATTACTATATGCTAATTAAGGCTTACTGAAAAAGGAAATTCCTATACAATAAATTTAATATAATATCAAAATTATTATGATTTTTCTGTCTGATAAATCTTTTGGGACAATGTAAATTTCTGGTTATATTTATAATTAGCTTATCTTGCAAAAAGGTTTAGAAATAAATAATGAACAAAGTATTGTTATTTTTTAATTTTTTAAATAACTTTGTTCATTATTACAATTAATAACTATTTAGATTGCTAAATTAATGCATAAACTATTTGATATCTAAAATTTTATATTTAACATGCCCTGCCGGGACTCTAACTTCTACTAAATCACCTTTCTTTTTTCCTAAAAGAGCCCTTCCGATAGGAGAAGAAATGGATATCTTCCCGTAATCCGGTTCAGATTCCACATAATCTAAAATAGTATATTTACACTCTTTTTTACTTTTCATATCTTTAATTAATACTTCTGATCCCAGTAATACACAATCCGGATTTTCTTCTTTATCTATCAATTCATAATTTTCAATTATTTTTTTCCAAAGCCAAAATTCTTCCTTCTATAAAAGATTGCTCATTTTTAACGTCGTTATATTCTGCATTCTCAGCGATTTCACCAAAAGCTACCGCATTTCTAATTTTTTCAGCAATCTCTTTTCTTTTTACTCCTTTAAGATAATGAAGCTCTTCTTGAACCTTTTTTAAACCTTCTTCGGTTAGCATTACCTTCCCATTAAGCGTCATAAATATCTCTCCTCACTAAAAATTAGTACATTTAAATAGTAAATAACAAATACTTTCTCTTAAAAATTAAATATAAGCACTATTACCTTTTCTGATAGATAATAGTGCTTATATTATATAATAATCTTTAATAGAGATTATAAGATATCTATATTTTATTGTCAAATAAATTCTTTCTCTAAATACCCCACCAAAGTTTACACTAACGGCCGTATTATATTCGTATTGCGTATTGCGTGAAAAAAAAACGAAAAAAAGATTGGAAAAACAAAGGTGGTAACTATTTTTTCCTTTCTTTAAGTACCTCACTAAGGTTTAGATTTAATACGGTATTATTAGATTATTTATTAGATTAAACCTAATTTTCTTCCAGCCCTTTCAAAAATATCCAAAGCTTCATCAATGTCTTCAGAAGTATGAGTTGTTAAAACATGGGCTCTTAATCTATTAGTCCCTCTTGGAATTGCCGGGAAGAGAATGGGGCAAATAAATATTCCTTCATTGTTAACTTCTTTACATAATTCTAAAGTATCTTCTTCATTACCTATTATAAGGGGAACGATAGCAGTAGCACTAGCTCCTGTATTATAACCCATAGAATCTATTCCTTCTTTAAATCTCTTTATATTCTTTTGCAAATTTTCTATACGTTCCGGCTCATCTTCAATAACTTCTAAAGCAGCTTTAGCAACAGCAGCTGTTACCGGAGGAAGAGGAGCTGAAAAGATAAAGGGCCTTGAATTATGTTTTAAATAATCAATCATATCTTTCTTCCCGGCTATATATCCTCCTACAGAAGGAATAGTTTTACTTAAGGTTCCCATATGAATATCTACTGCATTCTTTAATCCGAAGTATTCCTCTATGCCGTGACCTGTTTTACCTAAAACTCCAATAGAATGAGCTTCATCCACCATTACTTTAGCATTATATTTTTTAGCTAAACGCGATATCTCTGGTAAACTAGCTACATCTCCCTCCATACTGTATACTCCATCTACTATTACTATTTTATTAACAAATTCTTCAGAATTAGCTAAAATCCCTTCTAAACTCTTCATATCATTATGTAAAAAAGTTTTATATCTTGCTCCGGAAAGCATGCATCCATCAATAATACTAGCATGATCTATTTTATCAATTACAACTAGATCTCCTCTTTGATAGAGAGAAGTAATCGCTGCCAAATTAGTAACATATCCACTTGTGTAAGTAATGGCATCTTCTGCACCCTTGAATTCAGCAATTTTTG
>ASPC01000056.1 GCA_000405345.1 Atribacteria bacterium SCGC AAA255-N14 | reverse complement strand
CGTACCAGCCGAAGATATTAGAAAAGCAGCCCGAATTTATGCTACTGCTCCCACCGTATCTCTCATTTACTCGATGGGAATTACCCAGCATACTACCGGAACAGACAATGTATTGTCCACGGCCAATATTTCTATGTTAACCGGTAATGTAGGTAAGGAAAGTACCGGAGTCAATCCTCTGCGGGGACAGAGTAATGTACAAGGAGCCTGTGATTTAGGAGCCTTACCCAATGTTTATTCCGGATATCAAAAAGTTGTTGATCCTCAAGTTAGAGAGAAATTTTATAAAGCCTGGGGAGCAGAACTATCCGATAAAGTCGGATTAACCGTGGTGGAGATTTTAAATGCTGCTTATGAAGGAAAAATTAAAGGTATATTTATTATGGCAGAAAATCCGGCAATGTCTGACCCCGATCTCAACCATGCTCGGGAAGCACTAAAGAGAGTAGAATTTCTAGTAGTATCTGATGTCTTTATGACTGAAACAGCTGAATTAGCAGATGTAATCTTACCGGGAGTTACCATAGCTGAAAAAGAGGGGACTATAACCAATACCGAAAGGAGGGTTCAGAGGATTAGAAAGGCCGTTGAACCGGTAGGCGAATCTAGACCAGAATGGCAGATTATTAGTGAATTAGCTCAAAAGATGGGCTATGATATGAGTTATAATGACCCGGGAGAGATAATGGAAGAGATTGCCTCTCTTACTCCTATTTATGGCGGAATGTTTTATAATCGATTAGATAATGGAGGATTGCAGTGGCCCTGTCTTGATGCCAATCATCCGGGAACTAAATACCTGCATAAAGATAAATTTAGCCGGGGAAAAGGAAAATTCACAGCTGTAGAATTTAAAGAGGCTGCCGAACTGCCGGATGAGGAATACCCGTTACTCCTGACTACCGGAAGAGTATTATATCATTTCCATACCGGGACTATAACTCGCAGGTCCAAGGGCTTAAACGAAATTTATCCGGAAGCATTAGTGGAGATTAGTCCACAGGATGCAGAAGAACTAAGGGTCAAAGATGGAGAATTTGTAGAAGTAACCTCTCGCCGTGGAAAAGTTAACGCTAAAGCACAAGTTACTGAAAAATCTGGAAAGGGAGTTGTTTTTATGAGCTTTCATTTTCATGAAGCTGCTGCTAATTTACTTACTAATGCAGCTCTTGACCCGGTTTCCAAGATCCCAGAATATAAGGTATGTGCCATTAAAATAAAAAAAATATCCTAATAAATATTAAAAAGGAGAAAGTAAGAATGAGTAAAGAAGAAGAAAAAATCCAGATTGTAAAGGACATTGCTCCTGCATGTAATCCACCGGCTGCCGTGGCTAATGCTTTTTGTGTCATAGGCCAAAAGAAAACAAATTTGTCTTGGACCCAAATGATGATTTTGGGAATTTTAGCAGGAGCTTTTATTGGTTTTGGCTCAGAACTGGCTACTATAGTTAGCTTTGATGCTGCTAAATATGTAGGGGTAGGAATTACTAAATTCCTGTTCGGAAGTGTTTTTGCAGTAGGGCTTATTTTGGTGGTTATTGCCGGAGCTGAATTATTTACCGGAAATAATTTAATTGTAATAGGTACGCTAAATGGTAGTGTACCAGTAAGGAAACTCTTGAACAGTTGGTTTTGGGTCTATATAGCCAATTTTATTGGTTCCTTATTATTGGTTTGGATTATGTATGCTACAGATCTGTGGAAAACAGGTGATTTTGCTGTAGGCGCAAAAGCTTTAGCAATTGCTAACGGAAAAGTCAATCTTAGCTGGGGAGCTGCTTTTTCCCGTGCTATTGGATGTAACTGGCTGGTTTGTTTAGCAGTATGGTTGGCTATAGCTGCTAAAGATGTTGGAGGTAAAATATTGGCAATATATGTCCCTATTATGGCTTTTGTTGCCAGCGGATTTGAGCATTGCGTGGCAAATATGTATTTTGTTCCGATGGGAATAGCACTAAAAACTAATGCTTCAGTAGTAGCCGCTGCCGGCCTTACCGATAAATTAGCCAATCTCACCTGGGGAGGGTTTTTTGTAAATAATTTAATCCCGGTTACTTTAGGAAATATTGTAGGTGGTGCTTTCTTTGTTTCTACCCTGTACTGGGTAGTCTATTTAAAAGATAAGAAATAATAATATATTATTCAAGTGACAAAAGGGGTCATATCTTTTTTAAGATTTGACCCCTTTTTATTGTACTTTAAACCAAGCAACTAACTAACCAACTAATCAATAAGTGAAGTAATGTGTAACATGTGATAAGTACCTGTGATAAGTACCTGTAATAAGTACCTGTTTTCATAATTTCAGAAATTTAATCTTATTACTCATTACTTACTACTTGGTACTGTATTTTATACGAGATACGAATTAGTCGTTAGTGTTAAATACACGTCTTCAGTTTTCAGTTCTCAGTTTACAGTAAGTAGAGCCTATAGCTTATTCCATTAATTGGAAAACAGGGTAACTGGGTAACTACATATAAGCAATATTTGATACGTAATGCGATATACAAAGAAGGTTTTAAGTTTTTTCTTTCTCTTTCTTGACTCGATACTCAATACTCGATACGCAATACGATATAATAGCTATATTTTTTAGGAACAAAATGGTATTATATAACACTATGAAAATAAAAGATAAAAAATTACCTTCCTTAACTGCAATTATATTAGCAGGGGGGAAGAGCAGTAGAATGGGTCTCGATAAAAATAAGTCAATGCTCAGACTAAATGGGAAGTATCTTATCGATATAGTTATATCAAAGCTTAAGTGTGTCGTAGGGGACAATATCATTATAGTTGGGCCTCCGGAAAGATATCTCTCTTATAAACAGGTAGTACCCGACTTATTCTCACAGAAGGGTCCTTTGGTGGGGATATATTCCGGCTTAAAGGCATCTTCATCCCAATATAATTTAGTAGTAGGTTGCGATATGCCTTTTTTAGAGGTAAAATTACTTAAGTATATGACAAAAAATATTAATTCTAATGATATAGTTATTCCCCATTATGGTGATGGCTATATAGAACCATTATGTGCCATTTATAGTAAGAGATGCTTGGAGATAATTGAAAGAAATTTAGCGGAGCATATTTTTTCTGTTAGAGCGATTTTCCCCCATTTAAAGGTTAAATTTATTGAGGATGAAGAGATAAAAAAATATGATTCCAAGTTTTATTCATTTTTTAACGTGAACTTCAAACATGATTTTAGAAAAGCAGAAGAGTTGATAAAAAAGAAGGAGACAGAGTAATTGTTTGTTGAGGAAAAAGGAACAGAGGTAAATTTAACTCGCATTGAAGGAAACAAGAGAGAGGAAATTTCAGATTTAGTATCAAGAGAAACTATTTTTACTATCTTGCTAAATAAAAAAAAGTTAGTAACCTTAAATTGCAGTCCCGAAAAATATAAATATTTAGGATTGGGTTTTCTTTATACTTCAGGTATTTTACAAAAGAAAGAGGATATTATATCTTTAGATATAAATGAAAAACAAAGCTTAATGGATATAAAAATTAAAGGCGTTTCTTTAACGTCAGAAGATATCGTTAATAGTAACTTATGGATAGGAAGTTACCAGCAATTAGAAGAACAGAAAGAGATCTCTCTATCTAGCGATACTTCTTTAAAAATTAGCAGCCATTTGGTTTATTTTTTTATCTCTGAAATGCAGGAAAGAGCTAATTTTTTTAAATTGACCGGAGGGGTGCATAGTTGTGCTTTGGCTGATAAGCAGGGTTCTATAATATTGTTTACTGAAGATATCAGCCGTTATAATACTATCGATAAAATATTAGGGGAAGCCCTTGTAAATAACATTACCACTGAAGATAAAATAATATTAACCTCTTGCCGTATAACTTCAGGAATTTTAAAAAAGATTATTATCGGGAAGCTGTCAATCGTTATTTCCAGGGCAGCTCCGACAGACCTCGCTATAAAGCTAGCCGAAAAAGTGGGTATAACTTTGGTAGGGTTTGTTCGAGGGGAAAGGATGAATATTTATACTCATCCCCAACGGATAGAAGTTTAATTAATTGATATAAGGGATGGTTAAACAGATTATGCCAGAAGAAGAGACAATCATTGCTATTGATCCGGGAACCAAAAAGTGTGGCTATGCAGTGGTGGATTCTAGTTTAAGTGTTTTACAAAGAGAAGTTATTTCCACAGAGGAAATAACGAAGGCTATCGAAAATAGTTTAAATATCTACAAGATAGATAAAATTATTTTGGGAAACGGCACTAATTACAAAAGAATAGAAGAGAGCTTAAAAAACTACTTTTCGCAATTAAATATAATTCTAATTGAAGAAAAATTTAGCACTTTGGGGGCAAGAAAAAAATATTTTGAAGCCCATCCCCCTCAAGGCATTTTTAAACTTATTCCTTTGTCTTTAAGAGTTCCATCTTGCCATTATGATGATTTTGCAGCCGTTCTTTTAGCAGAGAAGTATTTTAGAAATAGTCGTTAGTATTTGGTTAACCAGTTATCTGGTTTACCGGTTTACCAGTAAGTGTAATATGTAACAAGTAACCTGTTTTTGTAAACTTAAGGGCATAAACTCATTACTCATTACATATCACTTATTACTGTATTTTGACGCGATACGCAATACTCGATACGCAATACGAATAAATGGAGGGAAAGAAAAATGACTCGAGTAAAAGTTTTTACCAATATTTTAAAAGCCAATGATAGCATAGCTCAAAAAAACAGAGACATGTTTAATAAAAACAAAGTTTATACTATCAATTTAATGAGTTCTCCCGGGTCTGGAAAGACCAGTCTTTTAGAAAGGACCATAGGCTCACTGAAGAATGAATTAAAGATTGCAGTTATAGAGGGAGATCTTCAAACCACCAATGATGCTGAGAGAATAGAAAAATATAATATTCCGGTGACTCAAATAAATACTGACGGAGCTTGCCATCTTGATGCTAATATGGTAGATGGTGTATTAGGTAACTATAATTTTAAAGAAATAGACCTTTTTGTCATTGAAAATGTGGGTAATTTAGTCTGTCCGGCAGGATTTTATTTGGGGGAAGATGATAGGATAGTGATGGTGAGTATACCCGAAGGGGACGATAAGCCTATAAAATATCCGGTGATGTTTCGCAAAGCAAGTGTGGTTTTAATAAATAAAATTGATTTATTAGCTTATACAAATTTTAATATGGATAAAGTAAAAAAAGATGCATTAAACATTAACCCCAACTTAGAGATATTTGAAATTTCTTGTCAGACCGGAGAAGGTTTAGATAACTGGTTCGATTGGCTAAGAGAACGGGTAAGAAAAAAAAAGAGATGAAAATTAGAAAAAACATAATTATCAAAGGCATTGTCCAGGGGGTCGGCTTCCGACCCTTTATTCATAAATTAGTACAAAATTACAATCTATCAGGTTGGGTAGTTAATTCAAATCAGGGTGTGGAAATAGAAGTTGAGGGAAAAACAGAAGAGATAAATAGTTTTGTTAGTGATATAAAAAAGAAACTCCCTCCTTTGGCCAGGATCGAAAAGATAGAAGTAAATCAACTTCCCTTAATAGGCTATAAAGAATTCTCCATTAAAAAAAGTATGGTTAAAGAGGAGAATAGTTTTGTTTTAGTCTCACCGGATATAAGCATATGTGAAGACTGTCTGCAAGAATTATTCGACCCTTATAATCGACGTTTCCGCTATCCTTTTATTAATTGTACTAACTGTGGTCCCCGTTTTACCATTATAAAAGATATTCCCTATGATCGCGAGAAGACTACCATGAGCATTTTTAAAATGTGCCCACAATGTCAAAGCGAATACGAAAATATAGAGGATAGAAGATATCATGCTCAACCAAATGCCTGTGCCGATTGTGGTCCACAGATGTTTCTTTATCAAAATAAAAGAAAAATAGAAGGTATTGATGACCTTATAGAAGAGGCGGTTAAACTCTTAAAAGAGGGGAAAATTGGTGCGATTAAAGGATTAGGAGGTTTTCATTTAACTTGTGATGCCTCCAATAATAAAGCTGTTGCAAGATTACGGCGGTTAAAAAATAGAAAGGCTAAACCCTTTGCTATAATGTCTTTTAATTTAGAAAAAATTATGCAATATTGCAAACTCGGGGAGAAAGAAAAAGAATGGTTAGTATGCTGGGTAATTCC
>ASPC01000055.1 GCA_000405345.1 Atribacteria bacterium SCGC AAA255-N14 | reverse complement strand
AATAGAAAGGCTAAACCCTTTGCTATAATGTCTTTTAATTTAGAAAAAATTATGCAATATTGCAAACTCGGGGAGAAAGAAAAAGAATGGTTAGTATGCTGGGTAATTCCCATCGAGTAAATGAGAGATACGGTGGGAGCAGTAGCATAAATTCGGGCTGCTTTTCTAATATCTTCGGCTGGTACGCCGGTTATTTTTTCTACCACTTCAGGAGTGTATTTAAGAACAATCTTTTTTAATTCTTCGTAGCCTTCCGTCCTTTGAGTGACAAACTCTTTATCTTCCAATCCTTCACTGATAATAACATTCATTAATCCATTAAATAGAGCTACGTCAGTGCCCGGACGTTGCCTTAACCATAAAGTAGCATATTTAACTAATTCTATCTCTCGGGGATCGGCTACGATTAATTTTGCCCCATTTTTAGTAACCGCTTTTTTAATTTCCAAGGCAATTATAGGATGATTTTCAGTGGTATTAGAACCGGTTAAATAAATTGCCGAAGCATCAGCAAGCTCTTTTATAGAATTAGTCATTGCCCCACTACCGAAGGCTTGAGCCAATCCTGCAACAGTCGCTGAATGACATAAACGGGCACAATGGTCAACGTTATTAGTCCCTAATACCGCACGACCAAATTTCATCAACAGGTAATTTTCTTCATTAGTACACTTGGCAGAAGAAAGAACAGCTAAACTATCACTACCATTTTCTTTCTTAATCTGACTAAATTTGTCGCCAATTAACTGATAAGCTTCCTCCCAGCTGGCTTTCTCAAATTTACCATCTTTCTTGATTAAGGGAGTAGTCAATCGATCATCTCGATGGATATAATCATAACCAAAACGTCCTTTAACACAGAGATTAATTCCATTTACTACACTCTCTGGGTTAGAGGTAACTTTTACTACTTTTCCATCTTTTATATTAAAATCAAAATTACATCCACACCCACAATAGTTACAAGTGGTTTTTACTTTGGTAAACTCCCATGCTCTCCCTTTCCCTTGAGCTGCTTTATCAATTAAAGCGCCAACCGGACAAACCGCCACACATTGTCCGCAAGAGACACATTCGGAATATCTTAAACCAACATCTCCATCAGCAATAATCTTTGTTTGTGAGCTTCGGTAGCCAAAATCGATAGCATGAGTCTGTTGAATTTCATTACATATTTCTACACATCGGCCGCATAAGATACATTTATTTAAATCTCTTACTATAAAAGGATTACTCTCATCAAGAGGTATTTGTTTTTTGTTTCGCTCAAATCTTGATTCCTTAACTCCTAATTCATAAGCTAAATCCTCTAAATCACAAGAACCATTTTTTTCACAGGTCATACAATCTAAAGGATGACTGGCTATTAACAGCTCTAATACTATTCTACGGGCCTGAAGAACTCTTTCGCTGTGAGTATAAATTACTAATCCTTCTCTTACAGGATATACACAAGAAGCAACTAAAGTAGGTGCGCCTTCCACTTCTACTACACATACCCGGCAGGAACCAGGAGTAAATCCGAGTTCGGGCATGGCACACAGAGTAGGTATCTTAATGCCTGCTTCTGTAGCAACTTCTAATATGGTCTTGCCTTCTTGTACCATTACCTCCTGTCCATCTATAGTTATTTTGAATTCTTTCATCATTGATTTATTCTCCTTCTTTTATTTAACTAAGATTTTTAATTTTTATCTTTTATAATACTTTTCAAAACTTCTTACCAACTTTTTATTTTTTATAAAAAGAATATTTACTTTATCAATAGATTATTATATTCTTCGGGAAAAAGATTTAATGAATTTAATAAAGAATTAGGAGCACTCTGGCCCAGTGGGCAGAAAGAAGTATCTTTCATATTTTCTCCTAATAATTTTAAAATTTCTATATCCTCAGCTTTGCCCTTCCCCAAACTAATTTTATCCAATATTTCATAGATATATCTGGTACCTTCGCGGCAAGGCGTACATTTCCCACAGGACTCATGAACAAAAAATTTCATACAACATTTCATAAAATCTACAACTGAAACTGTTTCATTCATAATTAATATTGCACCGGACCCCAGGCTATAACCTACTTCTTTCAGAGATTGAAAATCAAGGGGGACATCTAGAAATTCCGAAGAAAGAATATTACCGGCAGTGCCTCCTATTTGGGTCATTTTAAAATTCCCGGAAGACATTCCTCCTGCATAATCGTAAATAATCTCCCTCAGAGTAACTCCCATAGGAATCTCTATTACACCCGGACGGTTTATATGTCCTAATACTGCATAAACTTTAGTGCCCGGAGAATTTTCTGTTCCGAATTTTTTGAACCACTCTGCACCATTTAAAATAATAGGGGCAATATTTGCAAAAGTCTCTACATTGTTTACATTAGTAGGTTTAGTTAAAAATCCAGATTCGGCAGGAAAAGGTGGTTTAAATCTTGGCTGCCCTCTAAAACCTTCCATTGAATTTAAAAGAGTCGTTTCTTCTCCACAGACATAAGAGCCTGCTCCGATTTTAATTTTTACCTCAAAATCAAAATCTGTTCCAAATATTTTCTTTCCTAAAAGACCTATTTTTTCAGCATCTTCTATTGCTTTTTTTAATCTTTGAATAGATAGCTGGTATTCGCCGCGAATATAAATATAACCGGTATTTGCCCCTATGGCATAACCGCAGATAGCCATTCCTTCTAAAACTTTATGAGGGTCACCTTCCATAATTAAACGATCTTTAAAAGTACCGGGTTCTCCCTCATCAGCATTACAAATAATATATTTTGGAGTTGTTTTAGCTTTTGCGGCAAAAGACCATTTTAAACCGGTAGGGAAACCTGCACCCCCTCTCCCTTGTAGTCCGGAATTTTTAACTATTTGTAAAATATCCTCGGGTGTTTTTTCTTTTAAACCTATACCTAATGCCTCATAACCGCTTACTCCGATGTATTCCTCAATATCTTCCGGATTAATTTTACCGCAGTTATCTAAAACAATTCTTCCATGATACTGCGTTTTTCGGGAATCATTGTCTAATAAATCTATTTCTGGTTGCAATTTCTCAATAAGGAGTAATTTTTTATAAGGCCTACCTTTTACAAATCTTTCCTGAACAAATTCGACTACATCTTCTTCTGTTACGTTTCCATACATTTCCCCGGTAGGATAAATACCTACAACCACCCCTTTATTAACCGGTCCTATACTTCCGGTTTCAATTACCTGGATTTGTTCAGAAAAACCTTGTTTGTTTATCTCAGTAATCAATTTTGTTTTTATCTTTCTTGCTCCGGAAAGGACAGTATTTCCATCAATACCAATTAAAATTTGGGCAATACTTCTTTTTGTCATAATTATTTCCTCTCCTTTTCTTGAATTTGCTCTAATATCTCATTAATTTTCTTTTCATCTAAATTTCCGTATGCTTCATCATTAATCATCATTGCCGGAGCTACCCCACAAATTCCCAGACAACTTGTTGCCTCTAAAGTAAAGAGATTATCTTTGGTTGTCTCTCCCTCTTTAATGCCTAATTTTTTTTCTACGGCATTAAAAATAGTTTGAGCACCTAATATATGGCAGGGGGGACTTTCACAAATTCTGATTATATATTTACCGCGAGGAATAAAACTATACATACTGTAAAAAGAAGCAGTCCCTTTAATATCAGATACCGGTATCTTCATTTCTTCACTTAAGGTTTTAATATTCTCTTCACTAATATAATTCTGGTAACTTTGATTCTGTATATCATGCAGAATCTGTAATAAGTTTTCTCTTTTATTTCCATGCTTTTTAATGATTTCTTTTACCTTTGCTATCATAATCCCTCCTCTTCTTTCTTATACTCACAACGTAAACATCTTTCAGATTCTTTACAAGCAGTTGTTCTATCCCAGGTCTTTTCAACTTCCGTATAAGAATCTCTTTTTTCTACCGGAACTAATATATTCTTTGCACGTTCATAATCTACTGGTTCTTCTTCCGGGTCGAACGCTACTTCGATAGGATCCATAATATTCCAGGGATATTCCTCTTGACCGTCAGTTAAATATTTATCTATGGCCTCAGCTGCCTTCTGTGCCTGCCCAATTGCCTCTACCACAGTAGAAGGACCGGTCACCACATCACCACCGGCAAAGATATCTTCTGACATTGTCTCTCCTTTGTGGGAATGACAAAAGATGGTTCCGTTTCTATTAAGTTTAACTAATTCTTTGTCAAATAAACCATTTAGAGATGGCTTCTGGCCAATAGCTAAAATTAATAGATCGATTTCTCTAAAAAACGAAGATGCTTCTATCTCAACAGGTCTACGCCGACCCGATTTATCAAATTCACTAAGTCTCATATTCAAAAATTCAACTGCTAACTTATTGTTACCATTTGACTTAATTGATTTGATATTTTGTAGAAGCTGTATTTTTATTTCTTCATTTTCTGCTTCTTTAATTTCCTCTATTTCAGCTGGCATTTCATCTCTGGTTCGGCGATACACGATGGTTACCTCTGCCCCCATTCTCTTGGCAGTTCGGGCTGCATCTATAGCGGTATTTCCACCGCCAATAACTACTACCTCCCTGCCAACAGAAATTTTTTCATTATTATTAATTTTATATAGAAAATCCAATCCACTCATAACTCTATTGTTACCATCTGCACCTTCAATTGAAGGCATAATTGAATCCCCTGTTCCTATGGCAATGTAAAAGGCCTTAAAACCTTGTTTTCTGAGTTCATCAATGGTTACATCTTTTCCAATTTTAGTATTAGTTTTTATCCTTACTCCATATTGACATAAGGCCTGAATTTCTTTTTCCACAATATCTTTAGGAAGCCTATATGAAGGGATAGCGTAGGTAAGCATGCCTCCGGCTTTAGTTTCGGACTCAAAAACAGTAACCTCATATCCCAGCATAGTTAAGAAATAAGCATTAGACATTCCGGATGGACCTGAACCGATTACTGCTACCTTTATTCCATTAGAATCTTTCTTTTCCGGGAAAAATTTTAGATAATCTTCTATTGAATCAGCCATAAACCTCTTTACGGAACGAATATTTACTGCTGAATCAATATCATTCCTTCGGCATTTAGCCTCACATGCATGAGGGCACACTCTTCCGCAAACTGCTGGAAATGGATTACTCTTTAAATGTATGGCTAAAGCTTTTTTAACATTACCTTCCTTAGTATAAGCAAGATAAGCTGGTACATTTACTGATGCAGGACATTCATTAGAACATGGAGAGTATACAAGTTCTGCACATACTCCCGCCCGACACTTTTTATCCCGAATATGTTCAATATATTCTTCCCTAAAATATCGCAAGGTAGATAAAATTGGATTAGGAGCAGTTTGTCCCAAACCACAAAGAGCAGTATCTTTTATTTGGTAAGACAGTTCTTCCAGCGTATCCAAATCTTCCATCTTACCTTTTCCCTGACAAATTCTGGTAAGAATTTCCAACATTACTCTAGTTCCTTCTCGACAGGGAGTACATTTTCCGCAAGATTCTTCCTGTATAAATTCCATAAAATAACGGGCTAAATCGACCATACAGGTATCCTCATCCATTACAATCAATCCACCTGAACCCATAATAGCCCCAAGCTCCTTTAAGGATTCATAATCAACACTTACATTCAGATGGTCGATAGGTATACATCCACCCGAAGGGCCACCAATTTGTACCGCCTTTAATTTTTTATTATTAGGGATTCCTCCTCCAATATCATAGATAATTGTTCCCAAAGGCATTCCAATAGGAATTTCGATAAGGCCGGTATTATTTATATCGCCTGCTAAAGCAAATACTTTTGTCCCTCTACTCTTTTCTGTTCCCACAGAAGCATAATCATCAGCTCCTTGTAAAATGATATAAGGGATGTTAGCAAAGGTTTCCACATTATTTAATACTGTCGGGCAATCAAAAAGTCCTTTTTGAGCAGGATAAGGCGGTTTGGGACGAGGTTGTCCCCTCTTCCCTTCTATAGAACGCATAAGAGCTGTCTCTTCTCCACAGACAAAAGCACCTGCCCCCATCCTAAGTTCTATATCAAAATTAAAGCCGGTACCTAAAATATTTTCCCCTAAAAGACCGTTTTTCTTTGCTTGTTCAATAGCAACAGATAATCTCTCTATTGCTAAAGGATACTCAGCCCGAACATATATATATCCTTGATCCGCCCCGATTGCATAACCACAGATCATCATAGCTTCCATTACACTGTGAGGATCTCCTTCTAATATACTTCTGTCCATAAAGGCACCGGGGTCGCCTTCATCAGCATTACAACATACATATTTTTGCTTTCCTGGTGAAGCAGCAGTAAACTGCCATTTTAATCCAGTCGGGAATCCTGCTCCTCCTCGGCCTCTAAGGCCAGATTTTTTAACTTCCTCTACTACTTCTTGAGGAGTCATTTCGGTCAGCACTTTACCTAAAGCCATATACCCATCAGCAGCTATATATTCTTCGATTTCCAAGGGATTGATAATCCCACAATTCCGAAGAGCTATTTTTCTCTGTAGTTTGAAGAAATCTATATCATTAAACATCTCTATCATCTCTTCAGTTTTCGGTTTTTTATAGAATAGACGTTTAACAACTCTGCCCTTTAACAAGTGTTCCTGGACAATCTCTTCAGCATCTTCGGGTTTTACCTTCTGATAGAATACTCCCTCTGGATAGATAACCATAATCGGGCCCAACTCACAAGTTCCCATACATCCGGTAGTTACAACATCAATTTCATTTTGAAGTCCTGCCTTAGCTATTGCTTTTTCCATTGTTTCTTTAACGCTCCCTGCGTTCGAAGAAATACAGGCACCTCCGTAACAAAGCAAAACATGTGCTCTTAAATTATACATATTAATATTCCCTGCCTTATCTATTTGTATTGTTCTAAAATTTTATCTAATTTTTTTGCCGATATCCGACCGTAGACATCTTTGTCAATCATAATAACCGGAGCCAATCCGCAGGCCCCCAAACATCTTT
>ASPC01000054.1 GCA_000405345.1 Atribacteria bacterium SCGC AAA255-N14 | reverse complement strand
TACCCCCAGTCTTGAGGCAATTTCATTCCTACAATATCCCTGTCTTTTAAAAGCTTGTATTTTTTGGTACATTTTTTTCTTTTTCATTTCCTCTCTCCTGTATAAGTTTTCTAAAACTATACAGGAGTTTCTCTAAAATGGGAATTCTGTTTACCATCCTGATGGGAATTTGGTTTACCATTACCATAGGAATTCTATTTACCATAGTACTGGGAATTCAGTTTACCATTTCCAATAGATTGTCTTATAAAAATAATGCAAGATAAGGGCGGTATTGATTCTAGAAATTTTATTGTTTCAACAATTCATTCCAATTATTATTTAACTACTGATTACAAATATCTACGCCAATTTAGAGCTCAATTTAAAAAAATAAGGGAAAAGTGTGGAATAACAAAAGAAATATTTACACCTTCTGAATTTCTTGAAAAATATTATAAAGGAGAAATTAAGGTTTTTTCTTGAATTTATTATTTTAATAGGAGTGAATAAAAAATGGTAAAGAAAAATCAGTGGGTAACAATACATCCTGAAGGCTGGGCTATTAAAGGAGAAGGGAATAAAAGAGCAACAAAAGTTACAAAAACTCAAAAAGAAGCAATAGACATTGCCAGGGAAATTGCAAAAAATCAAGAATCTGAACTATACATACAAAATCGCGAAGGCAAAATAAGAAGCAAAGACAGTTATGGAAATGACCCTTGCCCACCAAAAGATAAAGAATATTAGCAAGTTATCTATTTTTAGTTTTGTCCTTTTGGAAATTTTATTTATCAATTGAATTTACGTGAATTGATTTATGAAAATTATTTGAAAAATAGTTACTCTTTGTCTTTGAAATCAGTCCTTGCTCTTAGATATCGTTTGTAAAGAACAGTTATAATGTCTAATGCCATATACTGCTCCAATGTGATAGGTGGAAAAGAGATGTGGGATAAATTATATAAAAAGATGAACTCAGAAAAAAATTTAGAATTAGCATGGTTACGTTTACATACGGGACAAAACATTCAGTATAAAAATTATTATAGAAATTTATTTGTAGCTTATGAATTAACAGGGAAAGAAAATATTAGAAGACTATCTGAAAGATTGAAAGGAGGTTCATATCAACCTTCGGGTGTTCTAAAATTTTATTTACCAAAGTCTTCAGGGCTTCAAAGACCAATCACATTTTTACATTTAGATGATTTAATTGTATATCAAGCATTTGCAAATGTAATTGCTAAAAAATTTAATAAAGAAAAAGAAAAAGTAGAATCTATAAATATTTTTAGTAATATTTTAAATAGAAATAGCAATACCAATATTTTTTTCTTTAAAAAATGGCAAGAAGGATATAGAAAATTTAAGTATGCAAAAGAGGGTCAGGTCTTGAAATGACACATTTTTTTAACAACAAGCAAATATTGATGGAAAATGTGTCATTTCAAGACCTGAACTTCCCATCTGAAAAATCAAGATAATTTTAAACTTTTTTATGCCACTTTCCTTAACTCTTTTCTAACAATATAATCTCTATCTTCAGTTAACATTTTATATATTACTCTAATTAATTGCCGGGCCAGGCAGCGAAGAGTATGATTGTGACTTTTTCCTTCCGCCCGTTTTTTTAGATAATAATCCCTGCACTGGAAGCTAAAACGAATACTACCTCCGGCCATAGTAATTAAAGTGTGTTTACATATTTTATTAGCCTTATACACCGCGTGAGCTTTAGTTACCTTACCTGAATTATTATCTACACAGGCTACCCCACAGTAGACAGCCAACTGTTTTTCAGAAGGGAAACGCTCGATATCTCCGATCTCTCCGATTAGCCTGCTGGCCAGTTTGGTGGCAACTCCGGGGATAGTCTTTAAATGTTTAACCTCTTTGCTCTCTTCTCCTATTTCATCTAATTTTTTATCTATATCCTTAATCTCTTCTTGTAGTTCTAAGATACGCTTAGCATAAGATAAGATGATCGTTTGGTATATATCGGTTAGACCAGGCATATACTCTATATTATTTAACTTTTTAAGTAAGAAGAAAGCTCCCTTTTTCCCTATTCCCCTTATCTTTAGTAGGGAGCAAAGGGTAATCCTTTTGTATTTAGAAAAATCAGGATATTTGGCTAAAATAGCGATGATCTTTTTATTTTTCAGTTTACCGAGTTTTAATATCTGGGGGCATACTTCCAGTAATTTCTTGCTTAATCTATTAGTAAGCCTCACCCTCTCATCAATCAGAGTCTGCTGGTGGCGGGAGAGGAGTTTCAGGCTTTCGGTTACAAGAGAAGGTTTCTCTATTTTAATAAATACCTTCTCTCTGGGGCTATTTATATGCTCTTTTAATTTTAGCATTTTGGAGAGCATCAGAGCATCCCTCTGGTCATCTCTCCATTCACCGGCAAAGGCCTCTCTAAACCCTTTTAATTTTAAGTTATCGACATTGTAGAGGGTAAATCCCTGATCAAGTAGTATCCGGTCAAAGGGAGCACTATAGCCGTTCTTTCCCTCTAAGGCGAAGGAAATCTTTCCTCCTTCTTGTTTTTCTATCTGCTTAAATTGTTTTATGCTTTCAGTAAATTCACTAAGCTGATGAGCTACCTTCTGGTTGTACAGAATATGGTCTTCCTCATCCAAGATGGTAATGTGGTGGGATTCACTCCCCACATCGATTCCTCCGGATAGTCTTTTCATTTTCTTTCCCTCCTTATGGGTTTATGGCCTTGCCCCTATCTGTTATCCTGTCTATAATAGCCACTTTTTATAGGCATCTTCCCATTGGACTAGACAAGAGGCAGAGGAACATCCGGCAGTTCAGGCTGAGTCACAAAGAACTTGTCTTTTGACAGCCCCCAGAAGCCACAAATGTTCCTCTGGCCATATATTCTATTTTTGCATAAAGAAAGTTATTTGACTATCCTCATCTTTCAGATTATTCTATAGTTACAGAATGTTTTTTTAATTATAGACCCCAAAGCTCTTTCGTAGTAGCATTCCCTTTTTCTTTTTTAAAATATTTCATAGAGAAAGAAGGATTTTTAATCTTTAAAGTAGAATACTTATAATAACAGTTAACTTATTTTTTAAAGAAATTTTGACGAGGTTAAAAATAATGCTTGTTAAGAGAATATTTGATTGATACCACCGTATAACATAGCATAGAAGGTTCGTGTCTTTTGGCATTTACCCAAATTTTTGCTTTCTAAAAACATTTTTTATACTGAAACCGTTATATAAAATACTGTCCCAATATATCAATGATTAGACCAAAGAGAAAAGTCGGCAAGGTGATGATATAATATATCTTCAGGAAAAATATGAAGAAACAAAAGAGGATAAGAAAATGACAATTATGGATAAAAATGAAAGTTCTCTTACAAGATTAATCTTGTCAGAGCTGAGCAGACTCTTACAAGAGGTAGAACAGGACACAAAACAAAGAAACTCAATAAAAAAGTATCTGTCAGAAATGAAGAAGGCATACGAGCGATTAGATGCTGAAACTCTTAATAGATTATTATTAAAGCAGAAAAAAGATCAACTCTTAGGTCTTTATCCCACATCTAGGGAGACATTGGAAAAACTATTAATTGATATTAAAAGAAATTCTGAGCAGGTTTTTTCGTCTCTCTTTGCTCGTTTTCAAGAATATTGCGAAAATAATAAAATTCATCTTCAAGGTAAACTGCCAAAGTTATTTGTTGATCACCTTCTTGTAGTCGAATTGGATGAAAGCAAACAAACAGCCAAAATAGGCACTATCTTCTTAAAAACTTTGGGTTGGGAAAAGATTCTTGTGGCAATGGACCGGGAACGGAATAGAATTTGGAGTAGAGACTTTGATCCGATTAGTTTTCGAGATCAGCTATTAAATGTTCATTTAGAAGTAATCAAGGTTAAACCGAATCCGGTAGGATGGGTGCGATTAGAAGATGCCTATCAAATGCTAAAAAGGTATATCCAGCAAAAAAATCCACTTTGGAAAAAAGGAGGCCGTCTTGTAGCATATTATAAAGACGAATTTAGCGCAGACCTTTCCAAACTCTGGAAAGCCCAGATAGCTCAAAAAATTAGCTCTCCTTATATTGAACTGGGTGGAATTCGTGATCCACGATTATCATATAAAGTTCTGTTACCGGATGGAAAAATTGAGTCGTATGGGTATATGCGGCCTAAGAAGGAGGGAGAACCTAATGGATAATATATTAACCTTACCAAAAAAAGACCAAGCCAATCGCATAATTGCTGCTCTGCGTAGTGGTACGCCTCCAAAAGAGGGGGTTGATTTCTATTCTGTAGGGAGAGAACAATTGCTCACATACTTCAAGGACAAACTGATTGAGATTAAGGACAATGGCATTTCTGATATAAAGTTTGTAAGTGCTAATTGGGGAGAGGAAATGAAAAAGAAAAAAATGTACCAAAAAATACAAGCTTTTAAAAGACAGGGATATTGTAGGAATGAAATTGCCTCAAGACTGGGGGTAGACCCCCAAACGGCGGCCAAGTATTATCTCATGGATGAGAAAGAATTTAGGGTGTATCAGCAAAAGCAGATGTTTCGGGATAAGGCCTTACAAGAGCACGAGAAAGATATCCTGCAGGTGTATGAAAAGAATGAATTTAAAAAGCTGAATATGTCTGCGGTGTATGATTACCTGGAAGAGAGATACGGTAGTCTCCCGGGGAATGAACAGACTCTGCGTAACTACATCCGTTATCTCATCCGGGCCGATAAGCTTAAGTTAAATGAATCCATCAGGATCTATAGCAAGGTTCCGGAATTGCCCTTCGGGAAACAGATGCAGCTTGATTTTGGCCAGTACCGTATGCCAAACGGTCTTAAGCTTTTCATCTTCGCTGCCCTGCTTTCGGCCAGCCGCTACCGCTACATCATTTTCCAGGACCATCCCTTTAATACCAAAGAGGTCATTTGTCACCTGCTTTCCTGTTTCGACTATTTCGGGGGAGTGCCCCGGGAGATGGTCATTGATCAAGATCGCCTAATGGTGGTGAGTGAAAACGCCGGGGATATCATCTACACCGCTGATTTCCGATATTTTATCCAAGAGCAGGATATCAGGATGTATGTCTGCCGGAAGGCAGATCCTGAGAGTAAAGGAAAGGTGGAAAACCTGATCAAGTATGTCAAGCGTAATTTCCTGAGTATCCGAGATTTCAAGCAGGTCGAGGAGGCCAATGAAGGGGCTTTCAGATGGCTCAAAAGGAGGGCCAATGGCAAGATATCCCAGGCTACCCAGAAGATACCGTCCCTGCTCATCAAACATGAAAGGGAAAAATTAAGACCGGTCTGTCCTTCCCTCTTTGGAAAATCTTCCCTATCCGAAAGAGAAGAGAGAAATGTCAACGAAAAAGCCTGTATATCCGTCCAGGCCTGTAACTATCAGTTACCAGCCAAGTACCAGAAAAAGACGGTGGAGATCTACCAGAGCAAAGAGCAGCTCTTTGTCTTTGACCTCTACACCGGGAAAGAGATTGTCACCTATCCACTTTCTGCTATTCCCGGGAAAACCATCAGCAAGAGGGAATTTAAGAGGGAGAAAGAAAAAACCGTCCAGGTATTGAAGACCTCGGTTTTGCAGATGTTTGAGAAAGAGAACTGGAAGCAATTTAGTAAAAAGAATTTTAAGACCTTTCCCCGTTATACCAGAGACCAATGCCTGGAAGCCAAACGCTACTTTGCAGATAAGAATATCAAGATGGAGATACTTGACCGGGCCCTGCTCTTTTGCCTGGAGAATGATACCCCCAGTTTTGCCAACTTAAAGGATACCTATGCCTATTTTAAGCGGGAACAGGAAAGATTAAAGACCATCCGGAAAGAAAGAGAGGCACCTGTTCCCCCATATCAGGGGGAACATTCCCCATTTAAAGTCAGCCAAAGAAGCTTAGCGGTATATCAAGGGCTCATCAAAAAGAGAGAGGGGGCGGTTATATGAAAGCCTATCAACAGACCTTAAGTTTCTTAGACACCCTGAAACTAAGAGGATTGGCCCACCGCCTGGATGAGATAATCCATGATGCGGAAATGGATAAAACCTCTTATTTGACTTTTTTAAATACTCTCTTATCCGTTGAGATTGAGTATCGCATCCAACGACGGGTAGAGAGAAATATGACCGGGGCCCATCTGCCGGTGGTAAAGAGAATGGATCAGTTTGATTTTGGCCGGGTCAAGGGGATAGGGAAATCACAAGTAGCTAATCTCTTAGACTGCCGTTGGATTGATAACAAAGAGAATCTTTTGTTTTTTGGTCCCCCTGGTATCGGCAAAACAAATCTGGCCATTGCCTTTGCTGTAGTGGCGGTGGAAAAAGGATATAAAGTTTGTTTTGAGAGGATCACCAACCTGATCAAGCTTTTGAAAACAGCTGAGATCCAGAAGGCCTCTGAATACAGAATCAGGAGAATCATGAAATCAAACCTGGTGATTATTGATGAAATCGGGTATACCCCCATTGAGAAAAGGGAGGCCAATCTCTTTTTTAATTTGATCAGTGAAACATATGAGAGAGTATCTCTCATTATTACTTCCAATAAAAGTTTTGACTCCTGGGCTGAGATGATGGGTGATAGTGTCATGACCACAGCACTCTTGGATCGCTTGTTACATCATGCCAGGATTTTTAACCTGGAAGGTGAATCATATCGTCTTAAAAATCAAAAGAAGGGAGAATGATCATTTCTAGTTTCTTGTTAAATGGGAAATCTATTTACCGTGGTATAGGGAAATATCTTTACCACACTAATAGGAAATGTACTTACCGAAGGGATGGGAAAAGTGCTTGACATTTACATCTATTTGTTTGTCTAATATTTTATTATGTTCTTTGGTTACCTTAACTGGCCATCGTCTCCATGCAGATCCCATCTTTTGTCTTACTGCTTCTCTCTTGATATTACCTGACCCTAATTCTTCAATCATAGTAGTAGAAATTGGAATACCAATCTCAAAAATACCTTTGTGGTCTAATTCAATTATCTGAAGAAATGCGTTATTATCTTCCTTTTTATTATCTGGTAAATTTAGATCAACTAAATCACCTAGTACAGAGTTGTCTATTGCAATGGGAATCTTATTCAATTTTTATATCCCCTTATTATCTTTATTTTAAAACCTTTAAAATTAATATGATTATTGCCTATTAAAAGATCCATGTTCATCTACTATATCTATCTTCTCTTTTCTTTAATTCCTTTTCAACTTCTTCTTTAATGGCAACTTCGGTTAAAAGTTTATATTTTGAATCTTTTGGTCTTCGAAGGGGAACCTTGGTATCAAATATATTTCCAAATAATGAATTCATTAACTCAATTCGATAATCAAATAAATAACATTGAACAGTAAAAAGAGTATCACTTGCTTCATCGCATTTCTTGGTAAATTCAGAATTGCCTTTTTTGGTTAATAAATCTTTGATTGTTTCCTTAAAAAAATATTTTTGAAAATCTATAATTAATTCTTTAACATCTTCAGTTTTAAACTGAATATATTTTTTTAAGTGGTCAAATTGAATTACCGCGATTTCATTTGATTCAATAATCAAGCCAAGATCTGATATGCCTTCTAAAATGTTTACAACTTGTTGACCTATTTGAAAATCAATTTCAACTTTATTGAATTTTTGTATTTCTGGATATTTCTTATGCAAACGTAATTTACTTTTTAAAAGAATGTAATAAACCGAAATATTACCAACTAAATGAGAAAAATTATAAATCCCTTTATTTATTTCTCTAAATGCATCAATTTCTAATGACTTTTTAAACTCTTCTTTTTTGGTAATTTGATTATCTCTTCTATTTTTTTGTAAATAATTTATTGCTATTAGTAATGCAATTAACCATCCAACGATATTACCAAAAATAGCAAATCTTCCATGATAAAAATATTCTATTATCCCATAAGTTAATATAACCAACAAAGATAAGAATATAAAAACATTATCTTTAATTACTTTCATAAATCCCTCTTTTTTAATAGTAATTTCTATTTACTTAACCCAAATGACGCCTTTCTGTAAATTGCTGAACCATAAATCATAATCCATTGGTCTTAATAATTCAAAAATAATAAACTATATTTAGCTTACTCTTAAAATTCCTTTTGATTAACCAATATGTTTTACTCTTTCTTGAAGTATATTTCTGGGGTAATCGCCTTCATCCTCTGGTTTTTCCTGGCTTACTAATTTATACAAATCAGGCTTTAGGCCATCTAGTGTTTGCTCTACATAAAATATACAAGCATCGGGTGAAAATACTTCTGAAGGTACTATCCATCCGCCAGTATTCCAAAGAGATATGAATTTTCCATTTACCCGTACTTTTCTATCTGATTTTAGCAATCTTCCACCATGATGAGTGTGTCCAAAAACGAAATGAAAATCCTTTTTTACTTCATTTTTAATTCCGCAAATATCCTCCAAATACCATATTACTTTTTCACGCACATAATTATCCAGCAATGTTTTTCCATCTTCACTAAATGTTGTTCTTTTTATTGACCTTGAACTACCAAATCCCAACTTTATTTTACGAAACCAATCAAAGAAAATTTCTACTAGTCTATATCTACTTATTTTATACCAAACATCTTCCATAAATTTATAGCTTTTATCTTCCAAATCCTCAAGATTTTCAGCCATTCTCGCATTCGTAAGCTTATCTAATGCTTGTGCAAATAAATGCCCGTGATCAAAAAAATAAAAAGCGGTATCTGTTTCAAATCTATAATTTGGATAATATATTTCAATCCTTTCAGTAGGGTAATTATTTTGTAAACAATTTTTAATAAATATTTCTTTATTTAAAATAGATGAATCAACCTTTATTTTAGGGAAACAATCTCTAAAATTATCCTTTCCGTATTCTTTCTGTAATAGTTCAACCCAAAGATGATGATCATGATTTCCTGGAATATATATTATCTTGTCGATATTCACTTTATCTAACAATGAAGTAAGAAAAACCTTGACATTTTCGTAAGCTTCCTCATCAGATGCTACAGAAAGATCTGCTATATCACCAATAAGTATCAATTGTTCTATACCACTATCATATTTTTTATCTCCTTTGGAAAGTTCAATAATTTTTTTAATTGTGATATCAATTAAGTTAAAACAATCTCCGCTATCAAACAATACACTTTCAGGTTCTCCCAAATGTAAATCTGATAATGCCAATATCTTTAATTTTTTCATTTTCTGCCTCCCACCTATAAAGGGTGAATCAAAAATCTTTTCTACATAAGCAAAAAAACATTAATAATGATTAAAATATTAGAAATTCGAAAATTAGTCTCAATTTTTGACATAATTCTTTAAAATTAAGGGAATGGGTCTTCACACTTGATATATTGTAATTTTTTAAAATAAGTTAAAAGTATGATAAAAACCTTCTAAAGGGTAATCTCACATTACAGATAATAGGCATCTCTCTCGTTTAATATGTACCAATTGTCGCTATAATTTTGAAATTGAGTAGTAAAAAGTATTTCGCCATTATCATCTATTTTTACTTTAATATTACCATAATGCTTAGTGGATAATACTCGACCATATCTTTTATAAAGTTCATAATCATAATCTATATTTACCGCTACCGATACTATTACTAATCTTGGTTTAATGACATCTAATATTTCCGAAGAAATATGGTTTTTGCTTCCATGACCGGGAGCAAGGAATATATCTGTTTCTAAAGAATTACCATAAAATTCTAGAATATTTTCCCAGGCAAATTTAGTTGAATCACCACCAAGTAATATCTTTTTTCCTGCATAGTCAATCATCAACACATAACTTAGATGATCATATTCTCCACAATCTTCTGCTTTTTTTATTAATTCTTTATCAGGAGAAAGTATATAAATTCCATCTTGAATCCAACAACATTCGGAAATCTGATCTCTTAATGGTGTGACAACAGTAATGTTTTTTTTGTTATTTCGTAAATCTTGATAAAAATCCCAATCTTCTTTGTCATAAGGAGATGTATCCCAATTCCCTGGATCAGGTTTATTATTCGGAATATCCCAAAAATTATAGACACTTTTTTTATCAAAAAGCGCTTTAATCCCAGACATATGGTCCATATCAGGATGCGTTAAAATAAATCTAAAAATGCTCTCATTGGGAAAATTAGCAGCAATATAGTCTAGTGTATTTACTGGGAGTGCTTTTTTAGAAAGTTGCATTACCATTTGCTCAATTGTAGAAATTGATCTAGAATCATCAATGTCAATTATGCTAAGATGACCATTGGGAAAATTAATTAATGTACAATTACCTTTTCCTACATTAATAAAATGAAAATCTAAAGCCATCTTTCACTCCTTAATTACTTTTATATGCATTAATTTTATTTTATATTAACAAAAAACTTATCTTTCGCTATACAAAATCCATCTTTTATTGCAAAACAATCCATATAATGTGTCCCTTTATATTTTGTATGTTCTATCTTAGTTTTATCATTTCTACCATCTTCTATTTTCCCTCTTAAATCCCTAGCAATTCTTGCTTCTTTTCCTGTATTTACAACTCTCCATTTTACTTCATAAGGAGTTTTAATATCTGTTTTCTTTATATAAAATTTTAGACATATATTTTTTATCAGTGCTCTTCCGTTACTTTTATATTCTCCCCTAAAAGGACCATCAGATTTAGCACTTATTTTTGCTCCAATTTTAAATTTATATTCTGATTTTATAAATGATAACTTTAATTTCTCTATATGTTCACTTTTGTCTTTTCTATCATATCTTGTTTCTAAAATAACTCTCTCTTCGCTAAAAGGAATCAAGCCATCATATGAAGTACAAATTGTTCCATACCATCGAGTTGTTAACACATTCCTGTTAGATTTATCTGGTCTTTTTCTATACCATTCTGTTGCATCACAATTTTCTGGTTTTTTTCCAACAGAAATAATTACATATTCAGGATCCATCCAATTTAAAAATTCTCTATTATAGATACCATTCTCTTCCCAACCGCATCTTCCAGATTTTCTACCATGATGCGAAGCTTTTAAAATACAGATATTCTTAAATAATTTTTTTATTGATTTATCTTTGTCTAACCAATTCCATAAATCTTTCCAATAATTTTGGGTTACATCTCCACCTAAAACGGTTTTAAATCCACAATAGTCAATTAAAATCAAGTAACTAAAATAATTAGGGTTTGGGTTCTCGTGTAAATCACCAGCTTTTAAAGCATCTTTTGTGGGATGAAATACATATATTTTATATGGATAACGAGTTGTGCTAGTAATTTCTTTTGAAGATCTATAAAATACTTTCTTCTTATATTTCCTATATTTAAGATAACATTCCCAATCTTCTCTATCTGACTCGTTTATAAAATCGGTTTTAATTATATTTTTGTGTTCAGTATCCCAAAAATTAACGATTTTGTAATTTTCAATAAGTGCTTTAAACCCACTAAGATGGTCAATGTCAGGATGAGTCTGGACATATCTGAAAATATTTTCTTTTTTAATATTTTCCTCTAAATAACTTAAGGGATCGTCAAGGGGAATATCATAATATTTTGATATGTATTTATAATAACCATCTTTTTTATCCTTAAGCTCTGTAAAGTTTATCTCATAAACATCAGATAATTCTTTTGCAGTATCTTCATCAAATTCATTGCTTCGATTAAAATCAACCACCATTAAATAATTATCTGGTAATTCTATAATGGTTGTATCGCCATGCCCCACATTAAGAAAATGAAATTTAATCATAATTCTACCTTTCTCAATAAAATAAAAGTTTGCAATACTTTTATTTTTAGATAACTATAAAAACGTTTTTTTCTCCTAAAAAACAAAATAGTTAAAAAAGCTGACGATAAAAATAGGATTAAATAACCAAGATTAAACCATTTGAATATGCTTAAAACTAAAAGAAATAACGATTCGAAGGCAAAAATTACAAACCACCCCCTGTAAAGACTGTAATAAGCATTAAATGTGTTAATTTGTCCAGTTATATCTTTTGCAAAAGCCATCATATAACATAAATTCCAAATTTCGCCTTCTGATAAGTTTTTTATCTCAAAAAACTCTCGTGCTATTTCTAATATTTTCTTTTCCTTTTCATTAAAATCTTCTTTTTTTTCTTTAATAATTGTATTAGCGATAGACTGTATAATATGTCCTAAAAAGTAAGTAACAATAAGCCAAATAATAGAACTATTTAAATCAAATTTCGGAAATCTAAAATCAAGAAATAAGGAGTCTAAATATATGACTATTAAACTAATTGATCCAACCATTAAGTATCCAATTTGATCGTATACATTAAATTTTGATAATATTTGCTTGTGCATGATTAAAAATCACCCTACCTCTATGCTACGTGATTTATATAATATTTTTTACATCAATTAACCTATATTAAAAACTTTATAATAAAGTAATTTTAAAATTCATAAATTAATGGTCGAAATTTAAGAAATAAAATCCAAACAAACCAATTTCAATTTATTTATATCAAAGGGCTCAAGCGCATCCTCATCATCTTTAAAATAAGAAAGTTTCTTAATATAACCGTGCAAATCTGTAACCATTTTCTTCCAATTTTTATGTTGCCCATAATTTCTCCAAATCCTTCTTATTTTTTTCAATCTTTGGGGAGTCTGGTGAAATTCTCTTAATTTTTCTAAAGTAACCTCCCATAGTTTTTGAACTTCTTTATCTTCTGGAAATTCCATTAAATAATTATCTAATTCAAATTCTACATCATGGATCAAGAAATTAATAAATCTACTGCGCCTATCTCTGGCGAAAATCTTGGTAGGAGCATCTTGTTCTTTCTGTTCTAGTTGCTTATAAGTATTTTCTAAATCTTCAACTATTATTTTATTTATTTCGTAAACTTTCTGAAAGAAGTCCGGGATTACTCTCCCTTCTTTTTCCTGGCAAATTATGAAATCTAAAATTTCAGTTTTATTTTTTAGCATTATTTCTTCTTCCAGATTATACAAATACCAAAAATGGAAATCTTCGCTATATTTATAATAATAAAATATACCTCTTATTTTATTTGTTTTTAATCCGCTAAATACTCCATCAGGTATTTTCTTAATTTCTTCTATGCCTTTCATCTTTAAAAAATCTCTTAAGGGTTGGTAGAATTTTTCCCCGCCCCCAAATACTTCTCTTTCTAATTCATCAAATAAACTACTATCTTTTTCTTTTATCCTT
>ASPC01000053.1 GCA_000405345.1 Atribacteria bacterium SCGC AAA255-N14 | reverse complement strand
TTTATGTCAAATGTTGAGACCTGACCCCCTCCTAAACGCAAAAATAATATGTTAGTTAAATTTCAAAAGTGCACTATTTAAGAATCAAAAGTGCACTGAATTAAGGTTAGAATTTTTTACTTTTTGGACACTTAAAAGTTCTTTTTTATGCCAGAATCATACTTTAGATACACTGGATTATTTATCTGGTACAATCCGAAGCTGTATTTTCTCATGTAGTGGTGAACTAGTTTTCTCTTTAAGCTTTAGCTCTATATTACATCTTTTGTACCATTTCAGGTTAGTGCACTTTTGATTCTTAAATGACAATGACAAAAATAATATTGATTTATCTTTTTTATTTTTCTATAATAAGGACAGTATTAAAGAAAAAAGGGGGTAAAAAATTATGAGAACTAAGAAAGTATTATTTATTTCGTTGTTATTAATATTTATTTTGCTTACATCAGGTTGTTTGGGAGGGTTTTTTAATAAAAATAAAGCACCAGAGATAATATCGGTTGCGGTAATTAATGCAAAAGTTGGCGTAGAATATACCTATGAGGTAATTGCTACTGATGCAGATGATGATCCCTTAACATATACTTTAGTTGAAGGTGAATGTCCTGAAGATATGGAAATCGATGAAACTAACGTAATAAGCTGGATTCCAACAGAAGATGGGAATTATCAGGTTATAGTAGAAGTAAATGATGGAAAAAAATCTAGTTTTCAAAAGTTTACCATAATTGTAGCAGAAGCTCTGCTTGAGTCCATTGTAGTAGTTCCTTCCGAAATGACTGTATACGTAGGAAATTCGGAAGACATATCTTCTATTACCGCTCACTATGATAATGAAACAACTTCGTCCATAGAATTAAACTCCGATGATGTAAGCTACAGTTCAGATGATGAAGCTGTTGCTGCTGTCAGTACTACAGGAGTAGTTACCGGAGTATCTGCAGGTGAGGCAATAATAACTGTGAGTTATACAGAAAACTATACAGAAGAAGACGATATTACTAAAACTGATACGATAACTGTAACAGTTCCACCGGCTTTAAGTTATATTAAAGTTGAGCCTGAATTTATGAATATATTTGTAGGAAGTTCCCAACCAATAACATCCATTAAAGCTTACTATGAGGGTTCAACTACTCCTGCTGATATAGCACTAAATGATGCCAATGCCAGTTATGCCGTTGATTCTATAGACACCCCGGACATTATTACTGTAAATGCCTTAGGAGTGGTTACCGGAGTAACTGCAAGCGATGATGATTGGAAAACAATTACTGTAAGCTATACAGAAGGCACTATCACCAAAACCGATATAATATATGTAAAAGTTGAACCAGCACCAGTAATCCTAATTGCTATTTCAGTAACTCCACCAACGATGGTAATTCCTGTAGATAATTCGCAGCCTATTATTCAAATTAGAGCTAACTATAGTGACACTTCTTTTGTGGATATAGATGGAGCAGGTCTAATTTCAGAAGACATTAGTTATGAACCAAGTGATGGGCCTATTGCTAAGGTCAATAATTCAGGAGTGGTTACCGGGGTATCTGTAGGCACAGCAACAATTACTGTAAGCTATACAGAAGAGGGAATTACCATGATAGATACAGTAATTGTTACAGTTACAGCATTATAAAGGGGACAGGCTAATCGCTTGGGAAATATAGGGGTCAGGTCTCCACATTTGACATAACTTTATTTAAAACCTTTCAAATGTGGAGACCTGACCCCACTGACACCTTTGAACTTTTTTCCTTGCATATTTCTGAAGATTTGATATTATAAAAGATATACTAAATATCAATATAAACAATGAACGGCCACAGGATATATAAAAGGAAATAGGTGAGGATGAAAGAAAAGAAATTTATTTTCATATTTTTAATAATATTTCTATTAACGCTATCTGGTAATAATTTTCTTACCACCCGAGTCTTTGCCCAAAATATCGATTCTACACCAAAAACTGTTCCCCGTACTGTCCTGGTAGAACTATTTGTCCAGGGAGGCTGTCTTACCTGTCCCACTGCTGAATTCTGTATGGAAGACTTAGCCTGGGAATATGGCACTTCCAAATTCATTCTGGTACAGGAACACCTCTGGGGTGATGGCTACGATACCCCGGAAACCAATGCCCGTTACAATTGGTATGCAGGTGATGGCAAAAGAGGTACCCCTGATGTATTTATCGACGGTCTAACCAAAAGACTTCAGGGCTTGTCTTGTGATTGTGTTGAAGGAAATTATGAATGCTATAAAGGTGCTATTGATGAAGAACTTACCAGGTCATCTCTTCTTGAATTGACGGCGATTGCGATTAAGACCCCTCACCCTAACCCTCTTCCGAACATAATTATTGAAGGGACAGTAAAAAATATAAGTGATATCCCTTTAGAAGATTTAGCAGTCTGCGGAATGGTCGGAAAAGAAGGAGACGGGCCCGGCCTATATAATTATATTCAAGACATACTCCTTTTCCAGAACATACCCCCCACATTCTTACCCGGAGATACCTTTAGTTTTAAATTTATTCCCGAAATATCA
Organism: Atribacteria bacterium SCGC AAA255-N14; assembly: GCA_000405345.1. The sequence continues at coordinate 10,974 of ASPC01000053.1, read as the reverse complement.
CTCTCCCCGGAATCCGAGACCGATAAAGAAGAAGAGATTCTACACCTGGTAATATTTGTCCAGAACTTAGAAACCAAAGAAGTTCTCCAGGCCTTATATATAGAATGATATTAATTAACCTATTTACCAATTCCCCAATTAGCAAAAAAGGAGTTTCGCCTGTCGTTCCCGCTTCTTATTATGTCATTCCCATGAAAATGGGAATCCATCTTAGTCCTTTCGCGCTTGCCGAACGTGCGAGCGGCAATTTCAATCGCAAACCAGAGTTGACAAAAAATCCAATATATTGTAAACTACAGTTAGCAATTCTACAGTGAATAATAAAGGGAAATAGAATGATAAAAAATATAGAAGGCAAAGAAAAACTAAAAAAACTTTTATATTTCCATAACCCGTGGTGGATAGACCATAGAGTTCCAGACTCCCTCAAGCTAATTTATCAAAGGCCGGTATTAAAAAAGCTCCTTGAGTATTTTAAACTGGATCGGGCTATCCTTATTAAAGGACCGCGAAGGACAGGAAAGACCACCCTTCTTTATCAAATTATTGATGAATTAATCAGTAAAAGAGAAATACCAGCTCAAAATATAATTTACCTTTCCTGTGATGATCCTGAGTTAAAATTGCTCACCAAACCTTCCTCAGATTCACGGATAAACCTGTCTGATATATTAGATGTTTATGAACAGTTAAGAGAAAAAATCATAAAAGAATTAAAACCCAATGAGAAAATCTATCTTTTTTTAGATGAGGTTCACTTCTGGGAGGGGTGGCAGTTTGAAATAAAAAAATATTTTGATAAAAAGTATCCTCTAAAATTTATATTGTCAGGTTCCTCAACTTCTCTTATCAAGAGAGGTTCTGAATCTTTAATGGGCAGGACCATAGAAGAGCTTATATTACCCTTTAGTTTCTATGAGTTTTTATCCTGTCAATTAAAAGATAAAAGATTAGATAAAATTATTCTTAATTTGCAGAGAAAATATGCCCCTTCCAATTTGCTTAAAGGGGTAACAGGTCTTTTTTCGGACATAGACAGCTCATCGCCAATCGACCAGCTGATTCCCTATCAAAATAAAATCAAAATTCTTTTTGCTGAATATCTTAATCGGGGAGGATTTCCACATCTTCTGGAGATAGAAAATCCTATTCTGTGGCAGAGGTTTCTTCGAGAAGATGTTATTGAAAAAGTGATTTATCGAGACCTGGTAGACCTTTACGAAATAAAAAAACCGCAGGTTTTGGAAAAATTTTTCCTCTATTTAGCCGGTCATTCTTCTGACATCATAAACATTACCAATATAGCCAATTCTCTCTGTCTGAGCCGAGAATATACCCTAAAGTATTTGAATTATCTCATCGAATCATTTTTAGTTTTCGGGATAAAAAAATATTCTCCTTCTGTAGAAAAACAGATTCGCAGTAATCAGAAGATTCATCTTATCGATAGCGGCTTGATCACTGTCTTTGGAGGGAGGAATAACGAGAATAGAGTAGAGGGTCAAAAAGTAGAGAGCTTGGTTGGCAGGTGTTTCTTAAAGGATAATGTTTTTTATTGGAGAGAAAAGGAAGAGGTTGACTTTGTCCTTGATTTAGATACAGGAACAGGCAGCGGTAATTTTCTTCTGCCTGTCGAGGTTAAATATCGTAATACTATTTTGCCAAGAGATTTGAAAGGGATAATTAAATTTATGGAAAAATATGGAGTTAGAGAAGGGATAGTAGTTAGCAAAGATTTGTTGGATAAAATGGAGCAGAATGATAAAATATTATGGCTAATCCCCGCCTGGCTGCTTTTATTGATAATAAATTAAAAAAGGAGTTTTAGAAATTGAATTACTTAGAAAAATATAATTTTTGGTTAGAAAATGAATATTTTAGCGACGAAGACAAAGCAGAATTACGTGCCCTTGCCGGCAACGAAGAAGAAATAAAAGATCGTTTTTATAAAGATCTAGAATTCGGAACCGGTGGTCTGCGCGGTAAAATAGGTATGGGCACCAACCGAATGAATATCTATACTGTTTCCCGGGCAACTCAGGGTCTGGCTGTTTATCTTATCGAAAAAGCCCGGGAGCAAAAAGATTCCCAACAATATCTAAATCGCGGTGTAATTATCGCTCACGATTGCCGCCATAAATCCCGCGAATTTTCCGAGACCATCGCCTTAGTCCTTAACGCCAACAATATCAAAGCATATCTCTTTGAGGATGTTCGTTCCACTCCCGAGCTTTCCTTTGCAGTCCGTCACCTGCACGCCGTAGCCGGTATAGTGGTTACCGCCAGCCACAATCCCCCGGAATACAACGGCTACAAAGTCTATGGGTTCGATGGCGGGCAGATAATCCCCGAGATTGCCGATAAAATAATTTACCATATTAACCGGATAAAAGATTACTCTCTGATTAAAAAACTTGACCACCCCGCCGCTGTCCAAAAAGGCTTGTTTAATATAATTAGCCCGGAGGTGGATGAGGTTTATCTACGCAAGGTAAAAGAACTCACCATTAGAAATGATGAACAGATAGACAAATCCATCAAGATAGTCTATACCCCACTTCACGGTGCTGGAAATATCCCCATAAGGAAAATCTTAAAAGAAAGAGGATTTACCAATGTATTTGTGGTAGAAGAGCAGGTGCAACCCGACCCGGATTTTTCTACTGTGGAATCACCCAATCCCGAATATCCTGCCGCCTTTGAGCTGGCTATTAAATTAGGTAGTCGAGTAGGCGCTGAAATTCTAATTGCCACAGACCCGGACGCTGACCGAATTGGTATGGCGGTAAAAAACCCCATCTGTCATTACGAGGAGCGTAATGACGCGGCAATCCCTGCTCACCAGAATAAATACACCGTCCTAAACGGTAACCAGGTCGGCATCCTGCTTCTCTATTACATCCTAAGCAGTAAAAAAGAGCTGAATCAACTTCCTCCTAACGGCTTTATCGTAAAGACTATAGTGACCAGCGATATGTCCAAAATAATTGCCGACACCTTTAATGTAGACACCTACGAAACCCTGACCGGCTTTAAATTTATCTGCAGTATGGAAAAGAACATTCAAGAAAAAGAAGGCAAAGAATTCCTCTTCGGCTACGAAGAGAGTATCGGCTACCTAACCGGAGATTTTGTGCGCGACAAAGATGCCGTAATCTCCGCCATGTTGATTGCCGAGATGGCCGCCTATTATCTTAAAAATGGGTTCAACCTGCTCCAGGTTTTAGAAGACCTCTACAAGAAATATGGTTACTACGAAGAAGTTCAGCACTCCATCTACCTGGAAGGTCAGAAAGGGGAGAAGAAGATTGCTGAGATTATGGAAGCCTTTAGAAAAGAAACCCTTCAAATAGAAGGTATGGAAATTGCCCGAATAGATGATATTCTCTTACAAAAAAGTTTAGATTTAAAATCTAAAAAGACTACCCGGATTGACTTACCCCGTTCTAATGTCTTAAAGATTATATTTTCCGATGGCTCCTGGTATGTCCTGCGCCCCTCGGGGACCGAGCCCAAAATCAAGCTGTATCTGTCTTTTCACGCCCCTACCAGAGAGGAGGCTCAGCAAAAACTTAACCTCATCAAATCCAATATCTTACAAAAAATAAATTCTATTATTAAACCTGATTAAAATATAAGGGGCGGATTCATCCGACCCATCTTATCCTTAAATGTCATTACAGCGGAGTGAAACGACCGAAGCAATCTCATCTTTAATATATGTCAAGCCTCTCTCTATCCCCAATCCCGTAGGACAGGCGTCTCGCCTGTCTATTCTGAATGACACACGATACATTTGAAGCCGACATTTAAAAAATGAAAAATATTCCAATATTTTTCATTCTAAAAGAAGGATTCTTCAAACATATGTCGAATTTATAATCATTAGCCAATGATCGAAATTAAAAACTTAACATTTCGGTTACTATAATAGAATTTTACTCGCAATTGTTTCTTACAACTATTAGGTGGTGTGAACTATTAGACAGGCGAGACGCCTGTCCTACGGAGTTTGTTTTCTGAATTTTTCTCGACCGGTAGACCGGTAGACCGGCAGACTGAAATTTATTTCCTGCATCTTTCTTTGTATTTTATTTCTTTACTTGCAACTTGCATCTTGCAACTCGCAACTCGCAACTTTTTCTTTAATCTTGACGACTATCTTTATGTATGATAATATTTTACCACAAGGGAGGTGCTTTTAAATGCCCAGACATATTGTATATCTATCAGATCCTGATGATAGGTTCCTGCAAGAACTAAAAGAAAAAAATGGTTCCATATCTAAAGTTATTCATATTTCTTTAAATAAATTAAGAGCCGAACAACTGAAAAAATATTATCTTCAGAAATCAGAGTCTTATCCCGAGCTTCGTAAAGCGCAGGCGAAAGTTATAAGAAAACAGGAAGAGGAAGAACAATTATGATTTTCCCTCGACGCGGTGAAGTCTTATTTTATTTTTCTTGACTGCTTACTTTCCACATGCTAAAGTATAAAAAGTTTACGCTCTTAACATAATAACTAAAAATGTTAGGGCGCAAAGTTATGGGCCTAAAATATTGTTATAGCGAGGCCGACACGCCGACACTTAATATTTCTTAAGTGCCACCCGAAGAAGCAACTTCATACAATATTATGACTGCCAAACTACCGGCTTTTTTTTACTGAGTAAAATATTGATATAGATTTCACGGGGAGCATAAACTAACATAATTGCCAGTGTAAAATTTAAATTTACCTTTTAATAATGGATAGGAAATGATATATTTTATAAGGAATAATATTAAAATACTCGGAACCCTTTTCGTGATTTTTATAATTTTATCAATGTCAACTTGCGGGAAAGCCGAAGTCATTATAGAAGGTAAATTAGTAAGAGAAAAATCGGTACAGCCCGGAGAGACATATCAAGAATACATACAAATAAAAAATAATGGCACCCGTCCGGCACAGATAAAAATCTATCAGACCGATTATTTGTTTTCCTGTCAAGGATGGTGTCGTTATCCTGAACCGGCCGGCCAAATAGAACGCTCAAATGGCAGCTGGACTAATTTTACCCCTTCTCTTTTAGTAATTCCTCCCCGGGAAAATAGCACAGTCAATTGTACCATACATGTTCCATCAGACTATTCATTAAAAGGCACCTATTGGTCAATGCTGATGATTGAAGAAATAATCCCCGATGATGAAATAAATCATTCAAACACTCCTGACCCCCAAACCACTGATTCCACCCTCAATATTCAACAAATCATGCGTTACGGGATTCAGTTGATAAGTAATATCGGGGATAGTGGAACAAGAGATTTAAAGATTTTAGACCAGAAACTGATTTTGTCACCACCATCAGAAAACAATAAAGATAACAACGAAGAAAATCTAATAGAAAAAAGAGAAGAGGAATATGTTTTACAGCTGGATATAGAAAACACCGGAGAGAGATTGCTTCGACCCTTGGCCTGGGTGGAGTTATACGACCAACAGGGTTCTTTTGTCGGGAGATACGAAGGGGGAAAATTTATTATTTTTCCGGAAAATTCAGTAAGATACAAGATCAATCTAAAGAACCTGTTATCTCAAGAATACAAGGCATTGGTTGTCCTTGATAATGGCGATGAAAATATTTGGGGAAGCCAATTTACACTCAGTATATAAAGGATGGAGAATAAATATTATTAAATAATCATACCATAGTTGAAGTTATGTTGCTGATTCATTTTAGTAAGAGATGTAGTTTTTATTTGTCCCAGGAAAAATAATAAAGACGAAGCATAGAAGAGGAAATTAAAAGTGGTACTTATTGTAAACTGTAGTAAATCGGAAATACTTTTCTTATTATTTTTTATTTTCCTCAACGCTTTATATCTTCAAGGTTCTGCCGCCACTACCACCAATACCCATAAAAATATTGAAATGACTTCAGGTGTTTCTCCCTCCTTAAAAACAGAACCGGGAGAAATCATCACCATACCGCTTAAAGTATCTAATACAAGTTCAAATACCCTGGAATTCATTGAAGAGCTCAAATTACCGCCCGGCTGGACACTCATTTTAAAACCAGCACCATTCACCTTAAACCCCTACCAAACGGAAGTGCGTTTATTCACTTTTTTAGTGTCTCATCATTGCCTGGCAGGTGATTATACCGTAAGCTGCCAATTAAGGGATATTTCTAACGATCCTAAAAAGATATCACAAAAAACATTTCAGATAAAAATTTTACCAACCTACCAGGTGGAAATCATTCCCCATGAACAGAATCCCTCACCCTATGTCCTGGCCGGAGAAGAATATAACACAGAATTTACCATCATTAACCGCGGTAATGCACCACAAAAGATTTTTTTAACTGCTACTGATTCGGAAAAATTACCATTATCTATCCATGAAAATTCCTTTTCCCTGCTTCCGGGCGAAAGTAGAATTATTCAGCTAAAAATCAAAATACCCCTCACCCTCAACTTGATCAACACAAAAGATGAAAGCATTACCCTGATTGCCACTATCAATGATAAAAACGGAGAAGATATCAGTTTTTATCATTATGATAAAGTTCAGCTCATTCCCCGGATTTGTGGTAATCCGGATATCTATCACCGAATACCTTCCAGCCTTTCCCTAAACTATCAACAGGGCGGAAATTTGGATATAAACATTCATGGTAATGGCCGCCTAAAAGATGCCGGAAACGCTGACATTAATTATACTCTGCATCTGCTGCAACCATTATCATTATTAGATGACCCATCCACAAACAATATCGATTATTCAATGTGTTTTACCAATAAAGAAAATGAAGCTTATACATTCACACTCGGAAAATTTAACACAGGGATATCTCCTTTACTTAAAAAAGATGTTTTCGAGCAGGGGATGGGGATAGGGGGCAGCTGGAAAAATGAGAAATATCATATCACCGCCCTTTATGCAAATACCGAACATGCAGAAATAGACCAAGATGAACCACCAGAAAAAGGATATATCATTTCTTTGGGCGGAGAACCTTTTGATGACGGATGGGAATTTAATTTGACTTATCTGAATAACCAATTAATAGCCGGAAACACGGGAATCACTCCGGAAATGACCGATATATTGTCCCTGGGAATCAAGAAGAAAGACCTTTTCAACCAACTATTTTCTCCGGACAAAAATCCCTTCAAGAACACCAACCTGGAACTGGAATACGCCCGGGCTAATATTGACCGGCAAGAACCATCAGCTTTTAGAGGCCGGATAACCGGTCAATTTTATTCCTTCGATTATACTTTCAGCACGCTGGTTGCCGAACCGGATTACCCGGGGGAGCTTAATGATATCAGCATTCAAAATATTGCTTTATCTAAAAAATTCGGAGAGAATTTTTCCCTGGGATGGCAATACCAAAATAAAAATAAAATATCGACTCCGGACGTAAAACAATCGAATAACTTTATCTTGCATTATCAACTCCCCAATAACCGGCTCTTTTTACTCTATCAGAATTTGGTTGAAGGAGATTTATTCCCTAGGAAAAATCAAGATTTGTATCAGCTCTATTATAGTTATCAACAGGAAAAAATACATTTTCAAACCTATTATCAACTAAAATTTATCGATGATCAGCAAAATAACAACCGGGAAGAAAATTATAAATTCTATCTTTCGGTGGATTATTCTCCTGCCACCCAACAAACCTATCATCTATCTTATTTTTCAGAATCGAGCTCTTTCCTGAATTCCTATCAGCATAAAGAACTGCAGTTTTCTGCACAATATCCCTTAAAAGATAGAGAAAACATTTTGGCTTACTGCTCTATCAATCAACAGGAATTTTCCACAACAAATCTGGATCTGAATTTAAGCTGCCAACACGAATTTACCAATGGATTCAATTTAGAGTTGGGGCAAAATTGTTCATTCAACCAGGATGCAGATTTCACACCAGAAGAACTCAGTGTATCTCTAACTCCCTATATAGGGGTAACTTATGAACACCAATTTTCTAATGAGGGCACTCTATCTTTAAAAGGGAGGTATTCTTTTTTTGGAAAGACACCATTAACAGGAATCAATTCCTTAGAAATAGCCTACCAGGTTCCCTTTGGGTTACCCCTGGGAGCTAAAAAAAATGTCGGAAAGATAAAGGGTAAGATCTATAATACTGAAGACCTGCAATTACATGGTATAAAAGGGGTTTTGGTAAAATTAAATCATTTTAGCACCCTGACCGATGACCAGGGATATTTTTTATTTCAAGGCCTCGAGTCCGGCGATTATATTTTGCAGGTTGACCATGCTTCAATACCCGAAAACAGCATTCCCGTTCGTAAAATGCCTTTAAAGCTCAAGATAGAACAGGGAGAGGAACAAACCGTAAATATAAGACTATGCAGAAAGGTGCTCTTTCAAGGAGACATCATAAAGTACGATTATCCTCCGGGTGAATTGACCGCCACAACCGGCCTCATCAAAACAACCGGAATGGATCAGGTAAATCTTCAACTAATCAATAAAGATTCCGGAGAAATAAGAAGATGTATCACCGATAAAGAAGGGCATTTCATTTTTCCTGGTTTACCTCCGGGTCAATGGTCATTTTTAATAATCGGTCTCCATCTTCCTGCATTCTATTATATCGACCATTATCCGAAAGAATTCACCCTGAAAGCGGGAGAAGTTCAAAAAGTAAAAATAAAAATATTACCCCGTAAAAGAATAATAAAAATAATTGAAAATAAAAAAGATGTCTTAAAATTGTCAGAGCCTGTTTCTGATAATAATAAATAAAAAAAGGAGAAAAAGAAATGAAAAAATGTAAAGTTATCCTGCTCGTTGTTCTGATTATGTTCTTATTTGATTTAGGAGAAGTACTCGCTGCTGATGTGACCGATGCCATGACTATCCACATGAGCGTAGATTCGATTGCCGTACTGAATGTGAATCCCGGAAGTGATATTACGCTCACGGTCAGCGCGCCTGCAACTGCCGGGGATGCCCCGGTAGGTATGGCCAATGATGCGAATTACCTGCAGTATACTTCTACCGTATATGAAAATACTAAAAAAATTACTGCGCAATTAGGTGCTGCTGTATTAGATGGCTGTAGTTTAAAATTGCAAGCGACGGTAGGTTCCGGTTCCAATGAAGGCACCTCAGTAGGGCAGGTGACCTTAAGTAGTATAAATGCATCTGATATCGTCACCGGCATCGGAACCTGTGCTACCGGTACAACAAGTAGCACGGATGGCGCAAAACTCACCTATACCCTTACAGTCGATAGCCCAAGCTCTTTAATTGCCGGACAAGCAAAACATATCGGCGTCACTTTTACCCTGACCGACGCCAGTTAATTATTCACTTAGAGCGAAAAGGATAGGGGTCAGGTCTTGAAATGACATATTTTATTAACAACGAAAAGGATAGGGGTCAGGTCTTGAAATGACATATTTTATTAACAACAAGCAAGCATTGATGAAAAATATGTCATTTCAAGACCTGACCCCTATCCTTCCTTTTATTTACGGTCTGCACCTATACGCTAAACGCTAAACACTCTACGCTAATTAAATACTGTTTTAATTTATTGGTAAATCCACCAAAAAACTGATAAAATAAAATTGTTGTAGGGTAAATTAAAAATGTATCAAAAAACTTTCTTTTGTCACAAATTAATGATGATTATAATCTTAGGATTAATTATGTCTTTGATTATTTTATTTGTAACAGCCGCCGCAGCTAAAGAACAAGAGATAACCGAAGAAATCATCCTAAGCAAAATATCTCTTGCCTCCCAATGGCTCGCCGACAAACAGCGACCCGATGGAAGCTGGCCTATAGTAACTCAAGATAAACGTTCCAGTGTGGCAGCTACCGGTCTTTTTGGCTTGGGAACTTTTAGTCAAATTTCCTTTTCTACCCCCGATATTAAAAAGGCTTTATCCTTTCTTTTGGCTCATCAACATGATGAAGGATATTGGGAAGCTACATCCTCTTTCGATTGGAATAAAGTAGAAGCAACCACTGCCGCTCTATATGGTTTAATAAGCACGGATACGTCCAGCGAAGGGGAAGCATTAGAAAAGGGGATGGATTGGCTAATAAAAAATCAAAATGCTAACGGGAGCTGGAATAACGACTGTTGGGATACTTGCTGGGCATTGTATCTACTATTTTACAATAACTACCCAGCCTCCGATTCCGTCATTAAATTAGCCTCCCTCTGGCTGGTAAATGACCAAAGAGATGATGGTTCCTGGAAAACCAATCTTCCAAATTTAAAGCAATTTGAACCCTTATGGACTACTCCCCCGGTAATATTTACTTTAGCCCAAACCGGTGAACACCCCGAAATAATTATAAAAGGATTGAAATATCTGAAAAATGAACAAAATAAAAACGGCTCTTTTGGCCACTGGGATGCATCCAAAACAGGCTTGGCTTTGTTAGCTTTTACTTCTCTATCCAAATATCCGGGCTTAACAGAAGAATATAGACCATTAGCGGAAAATGCAGTACAATGGTTTTTATCCAACCAACGCCGTAGTGGCACCTGGCCCGGAGGCTTCCATCCTTTCAATATAATCGACACAGCTTTTTCCATCTGGGGATTAAATAAATTTTTATTGCTTTCTGTGTCATTCCCATGAAACCTGTCCTCGACCTGATCGGGGAATGGGAATCTATCTTTCTTGCTTCCTCTAAGAACAAAAAAATATTTCAATATTTTTTACTCTAAAAGCAGGACTTTTTAAATATATGTCGAATATATAATTATTGACTCATTATTCTTGCATTTTCTTTACTAAATGTTGTATACTAAATACTAAAGACTGAATAATTTTGTACTTTTGTATTTTAATAGGTCAATAGGTCAATCGGTCAATTGAATTATCTTGAATTTATTCTCTGAATTTTTATTGACCAGTAGACTGATTTTGCATTTTATTTCTTAACTCGCAACTTTCTCTAAAGAAGGAATATTAAATGGT
>ASPC01000052.1 GCA_000405345.1 Atribacteria bacterium SCGC AAA255-N14 | reverse complement strand
TCTGTTTTTCTCTTAATATGGCATTTTCTGGGTCATTATATATTTCAAAAAATATTAATTTATTGATATTATAGTTTTTTGTAAATCCATCAATTCCTTTTAGAAAAATGGATTACCAAGAAGCAATTTCCAGATATGGAGCAGATAAACCGGACTTAAGATTTGGAATGGAGATAATAAATTTAACTGAAATATTTCAAAAAAGTTCCTTTAAAGTATTCGGAGAAGTGATTCAAAATAAAGGGGAAATATGTGCTATTAAAGTTGAAAGTGATAAGGAATTTTCCCGAAAAAAACTCGATGATTTACAATTATTTATTACTTCCTTTGGTGCAAAAGGCCTATCTTATATAAAAATTAAGGAAGGAAAAGATTTTCAATCTTCCATAGCCAAGTTTCTTTCTCCCGAAGAGATAGAAAAAATAAAACTTAAAACTAATGCGAATCCGGGTGATCTTATCTTAATTGTTGCTGACCAAGCGAAAGTAGTATATGAAGCATTAGGAAATTTAAGATTAAAATTAGCCAACGATTTACACCTAATTGATCATGAAAAAAAAGAATATAATTTTCTTTGGGTTACGAATTTCCCTTTATTGGAATATAACCCGGAAGAAAAAAGGTATGAATCTATTCATCATCCTTTCACAGCACCTATTGACGAAGATATAGAATTATTAGGTACTAATCCTTTAAAAGTACGTTCAAAAGCCTATGATTTAGTACTTAATGGGAACGAAATTGGTGGAGGAAGTATCAGAATACACAATAACCACCTACAAAAAATAATTTTTAGATTACTAGGAATAGACGATAAAAGGGCTGAACAAAAATTTGGATTCTTACTGCAAGCCTTAAAATATGGAGCACCACCACATGGAGGAATTGCCTTTGGTTTGGATAGGATGGTTATGCTTTTAGCCGGTGCTTCCTCAATCAGAGAAGTAATTGCCTTTCCCAAGACTCAGAAGGCCACTTGTCTGTTAACCGATGCTCCATCTGAAGTAGATCAAAAACAATTAAAGGAACTTCATATAAAATTAGATTTGTCGCGAGGATAGCGGATAGCGGTTAGCGTAGAGCGTATAGAAATATAGTATCGCGTATAAAATACAATAATGAGTGATAAGTAATGAGTAATAAGATTGTCCTCTATTTAATAATTTACGAGATATGAATTTTGAATTCTCTTTTCTGTCTTCTGAATTCAATTTTCTTAACCAGTTAACTAGGTAACCAACTAACTATCTAACTAAATACGAGATACGATTCACGAGATACGAGCTTGATATTGAAAGATATTATAAATTATGATATTATAAGTTCGAGAAGAAATAAATAATTACCCTGCTGTGCTCGTGCTGACTGATTAAGTTTTGAACCAACACTATATAAAGAGGGATCGAGCTCTAAATGCATAATGTAGGCCTAAGGTAAGTCTCCCTCCATTGGAGGAAAGGCAAATATCTAACGTTGACTACCTTGGTTGACGCGGAAACATAAAGCATTTAGGTAGATACCCACCTGTTTGGGAACAGGTACAAAACCTAACGCACACGACATAGCGGGGTTTTATAATTTACAAAAAAAATTATGGTTTTTCGCTTTTTGCCTTATATTTTTAGATATATATTGATAACCGAAAACTATATTTTTTCACACGATACTAAATACGATATACTATATACGACATACGAAATACGAGATATAATTTTGACAAAAATAATAAATAACTATATTATAATAAAAATTATGAACAAAGAAGAAATACGAAGGAATATATTAAAAAAAAGGCTTTCCCTGTCTTCTGAAGAGGTAAAAAATAAAAGTCAACAAGTATTTTTACGCTTGGCTGAGACCGTAGAGTATAGAAATTCCCAAAATATTATGTTTTATGTTGCTACCAGAAGTGAAGTGCAGACCGAAGAAATGATTAAAACATCTATAAAAATGGGTGAAAATATTTTTGTTCCCATTATCCTAACAGAATGCATTAATTTAGCTCCTTCGAAAATATACGATTTTGATAATGAATTAGAAAAAGGCAAAAAGGGGATTTTGGAACCGAAGAGAGAATATTATAGATTGTTTCCCCCGGAAGATATAGATTTAATAATAATACCCGGAGTCGTTTTTGATTTAAGCGGAAATAGAATTGGCAGGGGTTTCGGATATTACGATAATTTTTTAAGAAAAGTTCGCTCTTCTGCTAAAATTGTCGCTTTAGCCTTTGAAATGCAGATAGTAAAAAAAATACCCAATGATAAAAATGATATCCCGGTACATAAGATAATAACAGAGAAAAGAACAATAATTAGCGTATAGCGTAGAGCGTAGAGTCTATACGAACATTTTAATCATATACAGAATTAATAAAAGTTAACAGGGAATGGATATTGAAAACAAAAAGTTTTAAAGACCTTATAGTTTGGCAAAAGGCCTATAGATTGGTTTTAGAAGCATATAAAATTACAAAAAATTTCCCAAGACATGAAACCTATGGCTTGACTCAACAGATAAGAAGAGCAGCAATTTCTTTACCTTCGAATATAGCTGAGGGATATGGAAGAAAACATAAAGCAGAATATCAACAATTTTTATCTATAGCTTATGCTTCATTGTTGGAATTAGAGACTCAATATTTATTATCTCTTGATTTGAATTATATGAATAAAAATGAAATTATTGAAAATCTTATAAAAGAAGTTGGTAGTATGCTGTACAGAATGATTTATCCTATACGCTAAACGCTGTACGCTCTACGCTAAAAACGATATACAAGAAAAGGAAGGATGTAAGACTATGGAGTTAAAAGAAAAAAACGAAGTAGAAGAAACAGAAAAAAGTTCTAAAGAAGAAATGAATGAAATGATCAACCAATCTTTAGAAAAATTTAAAAAAATAAAAAGAGGAGATATAATTAAAGGCCAGATAATGAAAGTTGATGAAGACGGATATCTGGTTGATATACAATATAAAATGGAGGGGCATCTTCCTAAAAATGAAAAATCACTTTTTTCCGAAAAAGAAGAAACCATAACCCACACTTTAGAGATTGGTGATGAAGTTTATTTATACGTTACTAATGTTGATGAAAAAAATGGAAATGTTGCTTTATCAAGAGAGAGAGCAAAATATTTTCAAATATGGGAAAAACTTAATGAAATATACAGAAAGAAAGAAAAAATTAATGCAGAAGTAATCGAAAAAAATTCAAACGGTTTAATTGTTAATATAGGATTGAGAGGATTTGTTCCTAAATCTCAGATCGAAACTAAATTTATAAAAGATGAAGATTTAGACAAATATATAGGGAAAAAATTAGATTTTGTTATAATTAAGCTGGAAAAAATGGAGAACAAAGTTATTCTTTCTCACCGTCTGATTGTTGAGAAAGAACGTAAAGTAATGTACAAAAAAACATTAGCTGATCTAACAGTGGGACAGGAAAAAGAAGGGATTATAACCAACATTACAAAATTTGGAGCATTTGTTGATATAGGTGGGGTCGAAGGATTGCTTCATATTTCAGAAATTACCTGGCGTGATATGAAGGATGCCACTAAATTGTTGAAAGTCCGAGACAAAATCAAAGTAAAAATTATTGACTTCAACAAAGAAAATAAAAAAATATCCTTGAGCATAAAACAATTTTCCCCGGATCCCTGGAAGGATGTTAAAGAAAAGTATTCTATTGGCGACGAAGTAGAAGGAAAAGTGATAAAAATTAAAGATTTTGGTGCTTTCGTTGAAATAGAAGAAGGCCTTAATGGCCTACTGCATATTTCAGAAATGGCCTGGGCATATGTAAATAATCCTTCAGAAATAGTTTCCGAAGGAGAAGTTTTAAAATTAAGAATTATAGAAATCGATCCAGAGAAAAGGAAAATATCTTTAGGATTAAAGCAGTTATTGGATAACCCCTGGAAAGATGTCAAGAAAAAATATCTTATTGGTTCGGTCGTGGAAGGGAAAATTACTCAAGTAACTTCTTATGGAGCCAATGTAGAGTTGGAAGCGGGAGTATCCGGTGTAGTTCATTTATCTGAGATTGATTGGGAATACGTAGAAAAACCCTCAGCAATATTTAAAAAATATATGGTACTTCCACTGAAAGTAATAAAAATAGATGAGGATGCCCATTTAATATTTTTAAGCAGAAAGAGAACTTTACCCAACCCCTGGGATGATATAGATAAATTTTACAAGGTAGATTCAATTGTAAAAGGTAAGGTAATAAGAGTAAGAGATTTTGGAGCATTTGTTAAATTAGATAAGGGAATAGAGGGATTTGTGCCCGTGTCTGAAATAGACTGGGAAAGAATTAAACACCCCAGTGAGATATTAAAGAAAGACAAAGAATATGAATTTAAGCTAATAAAAATAGATAAAGAAAAATTGCAGCTGACTTTAAGTAAAAGGAGATTATTGCCAGACCCCTGGTTAGAGGTTCAAAAGAAATATGCAGTTGGGACTTTAGTAGAAGGTAAGATAGTAAATCTTACCGATTTTGGAGCCTTTGTAAACTTAGAAGAAAATATTGACGGATTAGTTCCCTTATCAGAAATATCCCATAAAAAAATAGATAACCCGAAAAGTGTTCTTTCGGTGGGAGAAGAAGTGACAGCTTTAGTGATAAAATTAGATAGTCGAAGGAAAAAGATAAGTTTAAGTATTAGAAGAGCTGAAAAAGAAGAACAAAAAAGATTTATGAAAGATTATAATAAAAAACAGAGTGTAGATAAAATATTGTTTAAGGATTTATTCGGAGACATGTTTACAAAGAAATAGATTAATCGCTAATTTATACGAGATACAAAATAATAAGCATGGTGGTAGTTAAAAATGAATATAACCAAAAAAACTTTTTCTAATAAAAGAATCGGAGATATCTTAATTGAACAGGGCTCAATTACCCACCAACAGTTAAAAGAAGCCCTTGAAATGCAAAAAAACGGTAACAAGAAACGGTTGGGGGAAATATTCGTTGAAACAGGGGCAATAACCAGAGAAGAACTATATGAGGTTTTACAATATGTTTACGAAACAGAATATGTAGACCTGTCTAATTATGTAATAGACCCGGAAGTGATATCTCTTATACCTGAAAAAACTGCCATAAGGTTAAAATTAATCCCCATAAGTAAAAGTGATGATGAATTAATTGTTGCTATGGCTAACCCATTAGATGTTTATGCTATTGATTTTATAAGAGACCATACTAAGATTAAAAGAATTAAATCATTACTGGCCTCTGAAGAAGGTATTCTAAATGCTATCACTAATTATTATGAATTGGGTGAATATGATGACATCATTGAAAAATTAGGAACAGAAGTAATATTTAAAGAAGATGAAGACGAGGAAGATTCTAGAAAATTAGAAGCAATAAGCAAAGAAGCCCCTATTATACAGCTGGTAAATATGTTAATCGTGCAAGGCGTTAAGGACAGAGCAAGCGATATTCACATTGAACCAAATGAAAAAGGTCTTTTAGTTCGTTTCCGTATTGATGGGATGCTTCATGATGTTAGAGCCTTACCCAATACAATAAAATCCGCGGTTATATCTCGGATAAAAATATTATCCAAGATGGACATTGCTGAAAGACGCCTTCCCCAGGATGGACGTTTCCAGGTACAATTCGGAACCAGAGAAGTTGACTTAAGAGTCTCTTCTATCCCTGTTGTATTTGGGGAGAAAGTTGTTTTAAGATTATTGGATAAAAGTAAAGGATTGATAAAATTAGAACACCTTGGGTTCATCCCTGAGCAATTAAAGGAATTTAAATCGATAATTTCTCAATCTTATGGAATAATTTTACTTACCGGACCTACTGGCAGCGGAAAAAGTACTACTTTGTATGCCGCTTTAAACCAAGTAAATTCTACGGAGAAGAATATTATAACTGTAGAAGACCCGGTAGAATATAAGGTAAACAGAATAAATCAAATCCAAGTAAAAGCAAAAATTAATTTAACTTTTGCCAATACACTACGTTCAATATTGAGGCAGGATCCGGATATTATAATGATTGGGGAAATAAGAGATGCTGAAACTGCTCAAATTGCAGTTCAAGCAGCTTTAACCGGACATTTAGTATTAAGTACTCTTCATACTAATGATGCTGCCAGTGCCATAACCAGATTGATTGATATGGATGTTGAAACATTTTTAATTTCTTCTTCGGTGATAGGTGTAATAGCCCAAAGATTGGTTAGAGTTATATGCGAAAATTGCAAGGAGGAATATGAGCCTGGAAAAGATGTAATAACCGGACTGCATCTAAAGGCTAACTCGAACGGTGATGGTAAAGTTAAACTGTACAGAGGAGCAGGCTGTTCTTTGTGTAAAAACACAGGGTATTATGGAAGAACTTCTATATACGAACTTATTGTCTTAGATGAAGAGATCAGGTCATTGATCATATCAAAAGCCTCAAGTAATATTATCAAAGATGCTGCTATTAAAAAAGGAATGAAAACGCTAAAAGAGATTGGATTGCAAAAAGTATTGCAGGGGATTACTACCATTGAAGAAGTACTAAGAGTCTCAGGATAAATGTAAAATCGTATCTCGTATCTCGTGAATCGTATATCGTAAAGGAAAAGAAGTCAGAATAAAAAAACAGAAATGTCGTCGTGAGTGACTGCAGAGAGCGTGGCAATAAATTATTAAATCTGTCATTGCGAGGCGAAGCCGTGGCAATCCCTTTTAATAGGAAGCAATATTATGTTTATATAATGACTAATAAAATAAATACCGTTTTATATACTGGAGTTACCAGCGATTTAAAGAAAAGAATTTGGGAACATAAAGAAAAAGTAATTGATGGATTTACAAAAAACTATAATATCAATAAATTAATATTTTTTGAAATATATAATGACCCAGAAAATGCCATATTAAGAGAAAAACAGATAAAAGCAGGTTCAAGAACTAAGAAGGTTGAATTGATTATAGGAATTAATCCGGAATGGAAAGATTTGTATGATAAACTATAAAACATGTTATTGCAAATAGTAGTTATATAATATGGTGGGATTGCTTCGGTCGTTTTACTCCCTCGCAATGACAGAAATAGGGAAGTTCGTAATGACAATACAAGGGAATTGCTTTTTGTTTTTCTGGCGAGATACCAGATACGAGATACAAAGAATATAAAATCGATAAATACTTTATATAAAGAATTGTAACAATTCCATTTATTCGAGGAGTATATTTTTAATGAACTATATGTCTAGTGGCGAAATCAGGGAAAAATTTTTAAAATTCTTCGAAAGAAAAGGACACAAAATAACCCCCAGCGCTTCCCTCGTACCTTCAGATCCCAGCATTTTACTCACCATTGCCGGAATGGTTCCCTTTAAGCCAATATTTTTAGGTCAGGTTAAATCATCATTAAAAAGAGCTGTCACCAGCCAGAAATGTATTAGGACAAACGACATTGAAAATGTGGGGAAAACTGCCCGACACCATACTTTTTTCGAAATGTTAGGAAACTTTTCTTTTGGAGATTATTTCAAAGAAGATGCAATCAAATGGGCCTGGGAGTTTTTTACCGAGGTTATTGGATTTTCTGGAGAAAAATTATGGATCTCCATATTTAAAGACGATGACGATTCTTATGATATCTGGCATAATCTTATAGGCCTTCCTGAAAAAAGAATTGTTAGATTAGGTGAAGAAGATAATTTTTGGAAAGTCGGTCCGACTGGACCTTGTGGTCCCTGTTCCGAAATATATATAGACTTGGGTGAGGAGAAGGCATCAAAAGGAAGCGGTGGAGTAGGTGTAGATGAAAGATACCTGGAATTATGGAATTTGGTGTTTATGCAATACAATCGTGAAGAAGACGGTTCATTGACTCCTTTGCCCAAACAAAATATCGATACCGGTTTAGGTTTAGAGAGAATCGCCTCTGTTTTACAAAAAGCTGATACAGACTTTGAAACAGATTTGTTCTTACCCATTATAAAATTTGTTGCTCAAAACGCAGGCATAAAATATAAAGAAAACCAGAAAAACGACTTAGCCCTAAAGGTAATTGCTGATCACGCAAGAGCTCTAGTTTTTATGATTTCTGATGGGATAGTCCCTTCCAATGAAGGCAGGGGTTATGTCCTTCGTATGTTATTAAGAAGAGCTTTCCGCTACGGAAAGGTTATTAACTATAACCAACCATTTTTATACGAAGTTGCTCCGGTGGTAATTAATTTAATGAAGGAAGTATATCCGGAAATCTATAAAGAGGAAAATCGCATCTGCCAGGTAATCCTTGCCGAAGAAAAAAGATTTCAAGAAACTTTAAATATTGGAATACAAATATTAGATAATATAAAAGAAAAATTAAAACAAAAAAATAAAGATAAACTTAGCGGAAGAGACGCTTTTAAACTTTATGACACATACGGATTTCCCTTAGAATTAACCAGGGATATTCTGGAAGAAGATGGCTTTGGTATTGAGGAAGCTGATTTTAAAAATGAAATGAAAATTCAAAAGGAAAGATCCAGAAAATCGTGGGTAAAAAGCAAAACATACGCTGAAGATGATAAAATCAATCAGAAATTATGCCAGGATATTTTAAATGAACGGGGAGAGACAGAATTTATAGGATATGATTCTGTTGAAGCTAAAAGCAAAGTAATTGCTATTACCAAAAAAGATAAGTTAGTAGATAAAGCCGCAGAGGGAGATAAATGCAAAATATATTTAGAAAAGACACCATTTTACGCCGAAAAAGGCGGACAGATTGGAGATAAGGGAGTTATGACTTCCCTATCTAAAAACAGTCTATTAGTGAAAATATTCGATACCCAAACCCCCACCGAAGGTTTAATTGCTCATTTTTCCGAAGTAAGCAAAGGAGAAATAAAAGTTGGAGATGAGGTATTGGCCAGGGTAGATTTATTACGAAGGAAAGCAATCACCAGAAATCATACTGCTACTCATCTACTGCACCGAGCACTTCGTGATGTATTGGGAGACCACGTTAAACAATCCGGCTCTGCAGTAAACAATCAGCATCTCCGTTTTGATTTTAATCATTTTGCGCCCTTAAAAATAGAAGAATTAGAAAAAATTGAAAATTTAGTGAATGAAAAAATATTGGATGAGTTAAAAGTAGAAACGAAGATTAGTACTTTTGATGAAGCAAAAGAAATAGGAGCGATAGCTCTTTTTGGCGAAAAATATGGTGAAGAGGTAAGAGTGGTAAAAATCGGAGAATTCAGCTTGGAATTATGCGGAGGTACTCATCTAAATTCTACTTCCGGCGTCGGTTTGTTCAAAATATTGAATGAAGAGGGAATAGGAAGCGGCTTAAGAAGGATTGAGGCAGTAACCGGTGATAAAGCATTAAAATATATTAAAGAAAAAGAAAATATTATCAAAGAAGTTTCGGATAAATTACAAACCATACCTTCTGAGATACCAGTAAAGATAAATCAGATAATAGATGATGTTAATAATATGAAAAAGAAAATTAAAATTATTCGTAATAAATTAGCGCATTATGAAGTTGACAAACTGCTGTCCAAAAAGAAGGAGATTAAAGGAGTAAATATTATAGCACTTAAAGTTGAAGCAGAAGATAATAATGACTTAAGGAATTGGGGAGACTTAATTAAAGATAAAATTAAATCCGGTATTGTAGTTTTGGGGACAGAATTAGATAATGGTAAAGTCGCATTACTGGCAATGGTTACCGATGATTTAGTAGAAAAAGGTTACAATGCAGGAAATATTATAAAGGATATTGCCCCTATAGTTGGTGGAAAAGGCGGGGGAACGAAAACAATGGCTCAAGCCGGAGGGTCAAAAGTAGACAAACTAAGCCAGGCCTTAGAAAAAGTATTCAATTTACCAATTCTCCAATGCACCGATTCTCCAATTGGAGAAATATTAAATTAATATGAATCTATCGAGTATATCTCCATTCTTCCTGTAGGACAGGCGTCTCCCCTGTTATTCCGACTTTCCTCACCCTTGAGGGGGGAGGACTAAGGTGGGGGTGGATCTTTTATCAAATAATTTATCTCTTTCCAACTGTACTTTTTTAGCCATCTCATTATCGGTATATCTTCTTGCTATTTTATCTAACCTTTCCAAGGTTATACTTTCTTTTAAATATACCCGGGCATCAGGTATACTCCTTAATTTCTCATAGGGAGTCATATAGTCCTGATATCTGTATTTCTTCTTTATCTTTCCTTTTTTATCCTTTACTTCCATAGGAAAGGCACAGGGACGGTGAAAATTCAAATACTCGTTAAAACACTCAAAATAAAACTCATTTATCCCTTTAGCATGTTTCTGTCCTATATGACCATATCCCATCCATTTCCTTAACACCCAGCCGTTTTTCGTTTCCGCAAGGGCATTATCATTGGTATGTCTGGGTCTGCTTTTGGTCAGTTTTATCAATAGATTATTTAACATCTCTGCCACTTTCCTGTTTACGTATTCTGAACCATTGTCTGCATGAAAATTTATAATCCGGTAAGGATAACTACCTATTATCTTTTCCAGTAAAGGAATGAGATGGCAATCGGTGATCTTTTCCACTGCTCCCACCACCTCCCATTGAACTACCTCATCAACTGTATTTATATGATAGACCCCTTTTTCTCCATCTCTATCTCCTTGATGCACGGTATCTACTCTTAAATATCCCGGTTTCCCTCCCGGTTCTGGTTTACACCTCTCTCCCATGGTCCTTCCTTTAGTCTTTTTGGTCTCTTGATAGAAGGAGACACTACGCTGATAGGACACGGTTTTCTTCAGGTTGTAGATATGGGATACCGAAATGTTCGCTATATTCCGGTATTCTTCTTCAGCATAGGTATTCGCCATTCGCTCCAGGGTCTTTTTCAAGGAAGCTCCATTGGGATAATCATGTAATTCTGCGGTCTTGGCAAGTAGTAGAATGTCTCTATTGCTGTATTTCCTCTCAAATTTATTTCTTTTATATTCTTTCAGCCTCACTCGTCCGGTTTCCTTGTACTCCTTTATTTGTCTGGTAACTTGAGGCCGGGAATATCCGGTTACTTTCTCTATATACTTCTTTATTAACCCTTTTTCTTTCTTGCACAAGTATAAATAATCAAACCTTTCCAGTGCCTCTTCTATCCATTCATATGCCTCCTTCCGGAATCTCTTTTTAAATTCTATTACCTCCGATTCTTTCAAAAACCTCTTTACTTCAACAATACTGCTTAATTGTGAGTCATTCATAGTTATCACCATAATATAGCTATTATGACTCTTACCTTTAGCCTGTCAAACTTTCATCTGTCAGAGACTTATTTCAGGCTCATCTTCAGATTGGAAAAGAGTCCCTGGGGGATAACTATATCGGCATATCTTTTAGAGGGCTCAACAAATTGCAAGAACATCGGCTTTACAACGGTCAAATATTGTTCGATTACTGATTCCATTGACCGCCCCCTCTCCTTTGTATCTCTCACTAACCTTCGGATGAATCTTTCATCCTCATCTGCATCTACATAAATTTTTATATCCAATAAGTTTCTTATTTTTTCTTCTTCTAATACCAAAATACCTTCCAATATTATAATGTCACGGGGAAGTACTTTTTCTGTCTCTTTTTTTCGGGTATAATCCGTAAATGAATATATTGGTTTTTCAATTTCCTGCCCTTTAATTAATTTCTTTAAATGTTTTATCAACAGATCGCTATCAAAAGCTGAGGGATGATCAAAGTTTATTTTCTTTCTTTCTTCTAAAGGAAGATGGCTTAAATCTATGTAATATGCATCTTGTTGAATCACTACCACATTTACTCCTTTTAAACTTTCATAGACCCTGCAGGCTACTGTAGTTTTTCCCGAACCGGTTCCTCCGGCAATGCCGATTAATAATGGTTCCATAATCTCACTCCTTAAAAAGGTAAACAAAAGTGCCAGGCACTTTTGTTTACCTTTTTGTTATTTTTTGTTCATTAGATGTTCCTGATAGGTTTTGGAAAATATATGCCTGCCATTTTCCCCTAATACAAAATATAAATAATCCTCTTCCGCTGGTTCAAGGGCGGCTATAATTGAATCGAGTCCGGGATTGCATATTGCCTCGGGAGGAAGACCTTTGTAAAGATATGTATTGTAGGGAGATTCTATCTTTAAATCATTTTCATCTAATTTTTCTTTCGGCTCTTCTAAAATATACTGAATAGTGGCACATGATTGTAATTTCATTCCTGTTTTCAATCGATTATGAAAAACAGATGATACTTTACTTTTTTCTTCAGTAAATTTAGCTTCTTTCTCAATAATTGAAGCAAGAATAATGATTTCATCCAGAGAAAATCCAATTTCTTCAGCTTTATCTGTAAATTTATTTACTAAGGCAACTTGGTTAAAATTTGCTAACATTACTTTGACCATCTTTTCTGCTCCATATTTTTTGGGCACTTCGTAGGTGTCAGGGAATAGGTAACCTTCCGGGGTTTTTTCGCTATCTTTTACTAATTTTAAAAAAGCTTCTTTCTCTGCGATCTCATTTTTCTCCAATAATTCTGCAATTTGAGAAGAGGTATAGCCTTCCGGAATAGTTATTTTATATACTATTACTTCTCCCTTTACTAATTTATCCAGTATTTGTAGCATATTCATTGAGGGGCTGAGGTTATATTCACCGTATTTTAATTGGTCTTCTAACTTCATTAGTTTGATTAAAATTCTGAATGTATAATTATTTTTTCTAATTATTTCATTTTTTTCTAATATATACACAATTTCTTTGGCGTTAGTTCCGGAGGGGATATTAACAACTTTTTGGGTTGTAGAATTTTCTTCCAAGGGGAAATACACAGAGGTAATAAATAGGATAGCGATCAATAAAATCAGAGAAAATATGAAAAATAATTTACCAATAAAGTTCATTTTTTTATCTCTTTATTCATCATCCTTCTATCCAAAAAA
Source organism: Atribacteria bacterium SCGC AAA255-N14 (assembly GCA_000405345.1). The sequence goes on along the minus strand of ASPC01000052.1, from coordinate 568 downwards.
GACTGTAGAATTATTACTGCTGACATTTTATCAATAACTTTTTTTCTTTTTTTTCTACTTCGGTTAGTTTCAATTAAAAATTTTTCAGCTTTGCTTGTGCTTAATCTTTCATCTTCCAACTCTACGGGCAGCTGGAAAGATGGTTTAAGCTTTTCCGCAAAGGATATAGCCTTTTGGGCTTGCTTACCTATAGAGCCGTTCATGTTTTTGGGAAAACCCAAAACTATTTTTTCTACTCCGTATTTATCGATAATTTCTTTTATATTTTTTAAATCTTCTATTTCGTTAATTGAATTAATTGTAGGCAGCCCCTGGGCGGTAATTCCCAATTCATCACTTATTGAAATTCCGATTCTTTTTTCGCCTAAATCTATTCCTAAAATTCGCAAAATAATAAATTCTCCAATTCACCGATTAGCCAATTCACCAATTTTCCAATTAGCCGATTGACCGATTAAATTAATTCACCAATTCGCCAATTCACCGATTCTCCAATTGACCAATTGACCAATTAATTAATTAAAAGATCCACCCCCACCTTAGTCCTCCCCCCTCAAGGGTGAGGAAA
>ASPC01000051.1 GCA_000405345.1 Atribacteria bacterium SCGC AAA255-N14 | reverse complement strand
CCCCCCCTGGTTATGTGGGGTATGAAGAGGGAGGTCAATTGACTGAAAAAGTAAGGAGAAAACCTTATTCAGTAGTATTGTTAGATGAAATAGAAAAAGCACACCCCGATGTCTTTAATATTTTACTGCAGATCTTTGAAGACGGTAGATTGACTGATTCCCAGGGAAGAGTAGTAGATTTTAAAAATACAGTTATTATTATGACTTCCAATGTTGGGGCTACCTTGATTAAAAAAGGAGCTACTTTAGGATTTCGGGGAACTAATGAACCTGAAGAGATTTCCTATAAAGATATAAAAAGTAGAGTAATGGGAGAGTTAAATAAAACTTTCCGACCGGAATTTTTAAATCGAATTGATGAGGTAATAGTTTTTAAATCTCTTACTAAGGAGGAAATTAAAAAAATAGCCAGTTTAATAATAAACAATGAAGTAAAAAAATTATTAGAGGAGCAAAAGATTGATCTGGAAACGGCTGAGGAAGTTAAAGAATTATTAACCAAAGAGGGTTATGATTCTAATTTTGGAGCTCGTCCTTTAAGGCGGACCATTGAAAGATTGATAGAAAATCCTATTTCTGAGAAGTTATTGGCTGGTGAGTTTAAGGAAGGGGATTGTATATTAATTAAGACAAAGGGCGGGAAAATAATATTTTCCAAAAAAAAGAAATAATTAGATTAAAATAAAGGAGCTAAAATGAGCAAAGAGAAAAAGACTATTTTTCGATGCCAGCAATGTGGCTATGAATCTTCACGATGGTTAGGGCGCTGCCCTGATTGTGATGGATGGAATACCTTAATTGAAGAAGTGCTTAAGGAAGAGAAGAAATATTCTCTTCATCCCGAAGGGCATTCTATACCCTTGCCCATTAGTAAAATTGAGATCGAAGAAGGTAAATCGAGATATAAAACAGAAATTTCGGAGTTTGATAGAGTATTAGGTGGGGGGATTGTCCCTGGTTCTCTAATATTAGTTGGGGGAGAACCGGGTATTGGAAAATCTACCCTTCTTTTACAAATAGCCAATTCCTTGAGCAGCAACTGTGGGGTAATTTTATATATTTCTGCAGAAGAATCACTTTATCAAATTAAATTAAGAGCTACCCGATTAGGTGTTTTTGCGGAAAAGCTTTTTTTAGTTTCCGAAACCGATATAGAAGTTATAAAAAAACATATCAGTGAAATTAAACCAAAAGTAGTTATTGTAGATTCCATTCAAACTATTAATGATTACGAGATTAGTTCCTCACCGGGAAGTATTAGTCAAGTAAGAGAATGTACTGCTCAATTAATGCGTTTAGCTAAAAGTAAAGAAATTTCTGTCTTTATTATTGGACATGTAACTAAAGGAGGGATACTGGCTGGGCCCAAAGTTCTTGAACATATTGTAGACACTGTTCTCTATCTGGAGGGTGAACAATACAATATTTACCGGATACTTCGCTCTACAAAGAATAGATTTGGTTCTACCAATGAATTGGGAATATTTAAAATGGGAGAAAAAGGATTAGCAGAAGTATTAAACCCTTCTGAATTACTTCTTTCAGAAAAACCTTCTCATGTTTCTGGTTCAGTGGTGGCAGCTACCTTTGAAGGCAGTAGGCCATTATTGGTAGAGATGCAAGCCCTGGTGAGTTATAGCAACCTGGGTATACCTCGAAGAATGACTACTGGCGTAGACTATAATCGGGTTTTACTTATCCTGGCGGTTCTCGAAAAAAGAGTGGGATATTCCTTACACTCTCAAGATGTTCATGTAAATATTGCTGGGGGAATAAAAGTATTAGAACCTGCCTTAGATTTGGCTATTATTATAGCTGTAGCCTCAAGCTTTAAGGATGTGCCGATTGATCCTGCAACAGTTATATTTGGAGAAGTAGGGCTGGCCGGAGAAGTCAGGATGGTGAATCAAGTAGAAAAGCGGATACAGGAAGTATCTAAAATGGGCTTTAAAAGATGTATTATTCCAAAAAGTAATTTAAAGAATTTAAGCAATTTTTCATCAAAAAAGGGTTTAGAGATTATAGGAGTAAAGACTGTTCAAGAAGCTATAGATCTTGCCCTTAATTAAATTCGTATCGAGTATCGCGTATCGAGTATCGCGTGCATTAGCGCATAGCTAAGAAAAAACAAGAAACCCGAAGTCAGGACAAATTAGTATTTAGTATATAGTAAAGAAAAGGAAAACTGAGAGAAAGAAAAAAGAAGATAGAATAAAATACAGCGATAAGTAAAGAAACCTTATTCTTATCTCGTGAATCGTATCTAGTAAAGAAGTCAGTATCCAAGAGTCAGAATTCAGAATAAACTAGTATTGCATATTGTGTGAGGATAAGCAGGTAGTGTGAAGAAGAGAAAAGAACAAATCAAATATTAACGGCTAAGTAGACTGGAAGACCGGGTGACTGGTGGACTGGTAGACTAATTTAATTGGAGAATTGGCTAATTGGTCAATCGGTTAATTACATAATTGGTTAACCAATTATGTAAGATTATAAATCCCTAAAGTTGATATTCTTTCTTCTTCTTTTTTAATTATTTCATCAAAATCTAAATTTAGTACGTTACATATTGCGGTGGCGTAAAAAAGACTGGAACCTAATTCTGTTTCGATAATTTCTTTACAACTATTACACAATGAACCTTCTATATGGGTATCCATAAATTTATAGATTTCCGTTAATTTTGCATTAGAAGGAATGATTTGTTTCTTTGCTTTAATTTTTATACAACCGCATTGGGTAACCGCTTTAGCAATTGCACGGTTTACTCGGGCATTAGATTCTTGATATTTAGTCATAAGGTCAAGGATACTTCGATGCTGGATTAAAAATTGGTCGACACTTTTTTGAAAAGTAACATTTCCATTTTCTTTATTCATAATTAGTACCCCCGTGAAAGCATTTTGCTATTTAGAGAAATACCGAGATAGTTTTAATGAAATTACTAAAATTATCAATTTCAGCTTTATTTAATTATACTTACAGGTTAAGCTCTTTGTCAAGGAATATATTCGTATAGCGTATTGCGTATCGAGTAGCGCGTGAAGAAAACCAGAATTAAGAAGTATGGGTACGATGTATTGTACCCAAAGCAGTACAGGCGTTTCATCTGTCTATTTATCTATGGTTAATAATTATTATTTAGGCAATTCAAATAATGTTAGTGTAAACTTTAGTGGGGTAGCAGGAAAAAGAAAAGAATATTTATTATTTTTGTTTTTTATCTATTTTTCTATAGTTTTTTCTTCACGCGATACTCGATACGCAATACGCAATACGAAGTAAATTCTTATTTTGACAGAAATAAGGGAGCATGCTATAATTTATTTGGTTTTCAGAGAATTAAAGGAATAACTTAAGAGCTTGAAGATTTAGTATTTGGGCAAATAAGTATATTAGAGTTATGAGTATCAAATTAAAAATAATTTAAGATATTATTTATAAAATGCGAAATATTAAAAAAGGAGGTGATATTTCTATACTTTTTATAAATAAAATAGCGCAAAGAAGGAGGAAATAACTATGCCGGTGAAAAGAATTTTAAAAATCATATTTATTATTGTTGGCGCAGTAATAGGCTATGAGGCATATAATGTATTCTATTTTATTCCTGACTTATATATTTATTATGATGTTTTATTCAAGATCTTAGCAATAGCCGTAGGAGGAACAGTTGGTTTTTTGTTCTCCCTTTTATTTAATACCAAAATCCAATGTTTATTTTCAGAAATTATTTGCTATTTACAAAAAATACCCACTCAAAACTTTGCTACTGCCACAATTGGATTAATTATTGGTCTTATTATTGCAAATTTGTTAGCCTACTCACTCTCATTTATTCCCATTATTGGTTCTTATCTTCCTATTGTATTAAGCATAATACTAGGAGCTTTAGGTATAAATATAGGCATTAATAAAAAAGATGAAATATTCAATTTTTTTGGGTATTTTAAAAATATTAATAAAGTAAGAAGAAAAGAAAATAGTAAGCATTTTGTCTATCCCAAGATCTTAGATACAAGTGTAATTATTGATGGTCGCATTTTAGACATTTGCCAAACAGAATTTTTAGAGGGTGAACTTATAATTCCTCGTTTTGTTTTGTCTGAGCTCCAGCATATTGCCGACTCTTCAGATTCTTTAAAAAGGAACCGAGGGCGCCGAGGTTTAGATATACTTAATAAAATGACTAAAATCAGAAAGAATAAGGTAAGAATTGTTGGCAAAGATTACAATGAACCCAAAGAGGTTGATGCTAAGATAATTAGACTTGCTAAAGAGATTAAAGCCAAAATAATAACCAATGATTATAATTTGAATAAAGTTGCACAGCTTGAGGGTATTCCTGTTTTGAATATCAATGATTTATCTAATGCTCTAAAAGCGGTTATCCTACCTGGCGAGGAAATGAATACCCAAATAATAAAGGAAGGCAAAGAACCGGAGCAGGGGATTGCTTATCTTGATGACGGTACCATGATAGTAGTGGAAGATGGACACAAATACATTGGGAAAAAGGTGAATGTTTTAGTGACCAGTATTTTGCAAACTCCTGCCGGTAGGATGATTTTTGGTAGGGTAAAAAGTGTAAGGGATAGAAAATCTAATGAATTTAAAAATGTAGTTAGATTGTCTTCGAGAAAATGAAGGATAGCGTAGAGCGTTTAGAGAAAAAACTAAAAACGAAAAGCGAAAAACTAAAAACCATAATTCAAATTTCAAAATTTTTTCTTAATTTTTATTTTTGAATTTTAGTTTTTCGCTATATAAAATATTTGTTCAAAGCAAGAGAGGGAAGAAAGAAATGCCTTTAAAGATATACAATACTTTAACAAGAAAAAAAGAGGAGTTTGTTCCTCTCAAAAAAGACGAAGTCAGCATGTATATTTGTGGACCTACAGTTTATAATTACATTCATATAGGGAATGCTCGACCTTTTATAATCTTTGAAGTAGTTAGAAGATTTCTAAAATTTAAGGGTTATAAGGTAAAATACATACAAAACTTGACTGATATAGATGATAAAATGATAAATAAAGCAAAAGAATTAAAGATTACAGTCTCAGAATTGGCGGAAATATTTATTCAAGAGTATTTTATTGATGCTGATTCACTTAATATAGAAAGAGCAGATGTCCATCCTCGGGCAACAGAACATATCAAGGAAATAATAGAACTGGTTAAAGGATTAGAAGAAAAAGGATATGCTTACGAAATAGATGGAGATGTATTTTTTAATGTATCTAAATTTAAAAGTTACGGAAAACTTTCTGGTCAAAATATCGAAGAACTAAAAGAGGGAGCTCGAGTAGAAGTAGATGAAAGAAAGAAGGAACCCATAGATTTTGCCTTATGGAAAAGAGCGAAGGAAGGAGAACCCTCATGGGAGAGCCCCTGGGGGAAGGGAAGACCCGGTTGGCATATTGAATGTTCAGCTATGTCGATGAAATATTTAGGAAAAACTTTTGATATACATGCTGGAGGATCAGACCTGATTTTTCCTCACCATGAAAATGAAATTGCCCAAAGTGAAGCTTACACTAATCAACAGTTTGTAAGATACTGGATGCATAATGGTTACCTTTGTTTAAATAATCAGAAAATGTCTAAATCTTTAGGAAATATAATGAAGGTAAGAGATATTAACCAGAAGTACAAAGGAGAAATAATTCGGTATTTCATCCTTTCAGCTCATTATAGGAGTCCCCTTAATTTTAGCGAAAAGCAGCTTCAACAAGCAGAGAGTAGTTTACAGAGACTAAATAATACAATTTTTAACGTAAAACATTTATTAAAACAGGGTAAATTTAGAAAATTAAAAGATAAAAATGATGAGCGTATCTTAGAAAAAAGAAGAAAGAGCCAACAGAAATTTATAGAAGCTATGGATGATGATTTTAATTCCCCTGTTGCCCTAAGCCGGTTATTTGGTTTTGCCAGAGAGGTAAATATCCACCTGAACTCTCCAGGCATAAAAAATAAAGAAGTGTTAGAAAAAATTCTTGAATATTATCAGGAATTAGCCGGTGAAATATTGGGAATTTTGAAAGATTTTGATCAAGAAGAAAGCTTCGAGCAAGAAATCAAGAAATTAATTGAAGAGAGAGAAGAGGCGAGAAAAAAGAAGAATTGGGTTGAATCAGATCAAATTAGAGATAAATTGAAGGAAAAAGGAATACTTCTCGAAGATACCCCTGAGGGAGTAAGGTGGAAGAGGGTAAAATAGCGTACAGCGTTTAGCGTATAGCGTATAGAAATATAGTAATAAGTAATGAGTAATTAGTGACAAGTTACTGGTTACAAGTTTCAAGTTTGAAAAAAAGCAGGAGTGTATTGCGTCAGTATCAAACTAAAAACTTAAAACGAAAAGTGAAAAACCATAATTCAAAATTCAAAACTTTTTCTTTAGTTTTAAGTTTTAATTTTTGGTTTTGCGTTTTTAGCTTTAAACTTTACGCTCTGATACCATTCACTAATGACTAATTTAACTAACCAACTAACTAGTCCTATATGAAATGCGATATACGACATACGAGATACGGGCAGTAGAATACGCTATATAAGATTTCTAAGGAGGAATAACCAATGAGGCTAAAAGAAGGGGAAAAAAGTTCTGTTAATTGCCGGAATTGTGATGATGAAGAGCTCATTTACTTAGCTTGCCAAGGAAATTTGTTAGCAGAAGAATGTTTGATTAATAGATATAAAAAATTAGTAAAAATAAAGGCCCGCTCTTATTTCTTAATCGGTGCTGATACGGAAGATATTATTCAGGAAGGAATGATTGGACTTTATAAAGCAGTAAGAAATTATCAATTTAAAAAACTTTCCTCTTTTAAAGCATTTGCTGAGTTATGTATTACTCGGCAGATTATTACAGCTATAAAAGGTGCTACTCGACAAAAACATATACCTTTAAATTCATACACGTCTCTTAATAGACCAATTTATAATGAGGATTCTGACAGAACTTTATTGGATATCGTAGATAATATGAGCATTAATGATCCTCAGGATTTATTTTTAAACGGTGAAAAATTAAATAATCTTAAAGTGAGAATCAAAAGAATATTATCAGACTTAGAAAGAGATGTTCTGGAATCTTATTTAGATGCTAAATCTTATCAAGAAATTGCAGTTGATTTAGGAAGGCATGTAAAATCTATAGATAATGCTTTACAAAGGATAAAAAGGAAGTTAGAATTAATTACGAAATAATTTTTAAAAAGATGTTTTTAAAAAGATTGACTTAGTTATAAAAAATAATTATAATGTGTAAAATTGCCGATGTAGCTCAGTTGGCAGAGCAGCTGATTTGTAATCAGCAGGTCATCCGTTCGAACCGGATCATCGGCTCCAAGATAAAGGATAATAAATAAAATAATATCGCGTATTGCGTATCGAGTATCGCGTTAAGAAAATCAGAATTCAGGAGTCAGGAGTCAGAAAAATATAAAATAACTTAAAAAAATAATATAACCTTATATTCTAAAATAATTCTGAATACTGGATTCTGTCTTCTGGCTTCTATCTTATTTACTATATACGAAAATAATGGGGAGGTACCAAAGTGGTTAAATGGAGCGGACTGTAGATCCGCTGGCTGAACGCCTTCGAAGGTTCGAATCCTTCCCTCCCCACCACTTTAGTTGTTACGCCCGCGTAGCTCAGTTGGAAGAGCGCATCCTTGGTAAGGATGAGGTCACCAGTTCAATTCTGGTCGTGGGCTCCAGTTAAATCGAATAAATATGGAATCAAATAAACATTCATAAAAATATTGTTTTTTTTATATTTAAGGAGGAAAAACCAAATGGCAAAAGAGAAATTTGTAAGAACTAAACCCCACGTTAATGTGGGTACTATCGGTCATGTAGACCATGGTAAAACAACCTTAACCTCAGCAATGACTAAATATCTGGCTACTAAAGGTCTTGCCGTGGTGAAAGAGTTTGATGATATCGACCGTGCTCCCGAAGAAAAAGAAAGAGGCATTACCATCTCGGTCTTTCATGCCGAATACGAGACTGAAAAGAGACACTATGCTCATATCGATTGTCCGGGACATGCCGATTACATCAAGAATATGATTACCGGAGCAGCCCAAATGGACGGAGCCGTCCTGGTAGTATCTGCTGCCGATGGCCCCATGCCTCAGACCAGAGAACATATTCTTCTGGCCCGCCAGGTAGGAGTCCCCTATATCGTAGTCTTCCTGAACAAGGTAGATATGGTAGATGACCCCGAACTGATCGAACTGGTAGAGATGGAAATAAGGGATCTTTTAAATGAATATGAGTTCCCCGGAGATGATATCCCTGTAATCAANGGNTCGGCTCTAAAGGCCATGCAGGCTACAGATGCCAATGATCCTGCCTATAAGGCCATTGCCGAATTATTAGATGCCATAGATAATTATATTCCTACTCCTAAGCGGGATATGGATAAACCCTTCCTCTTATCAGTGGAAGACGTCTTTTCTATCACTGGTAGAGGGACTGTGGCTACCGGTAGACTAGAGAGAGGATTAGTCAAGGTAGGAGATCCGGCTGAGATAGTGGGACTTGCCCCCAAGGTGCGTAAGACTGTAGTCACCGGAGTAGAGATGTTCCGTAAGACCATGGATCAGGCCGAAGCCGGAGATAATATCGGTCTTCTTCTTAGAGGAATAGATAAAGATGATGTAAAAAGAGGGCAGGTAGTAGCGGTACCAGGTAGTATCAACCCTCATACTAAATTTAAGGGTGAACTCTACGTCTTAACCAAAGAAGAAGGAGGCAGACATACTCCTATCTTCAGCGGTTATCGTCCTCAGTTCTACTTCAGGACTACTGACGTAACCGGTACAATCACTCTCCCCGAAGGGGTAGAGATGGTTATGCCCGGGGATAGGATAACTGTTACCGGTGAACTGATTACTCCTATCGCCATGGAAAAACAGCTCCGTTTTGCTATCCGAGAAGGAGGACGCACCATCAGTGCCGGAGTGGTAAGTGAGATAGTTGAATAAAATCGTATTGCGTATCGCGTATCGCGTATTGCGTTACAAGATACAAAATACGAATGAATATTAATAAGTAAAGAAGTAGGGGCGTATTGCATACGCCTCTATAGAGAATATTACATTATCCGAAATAGTTTTGAGTTTTACGCGATACGCAATACGCGATACTTGATACGAATTGTAATAGGGAGGTAAGTTAAAAAAGTTCATGCAAAAAATAAGAATTCGTTTACAAGCATATGATCACAGAATATTAGACAATTCTACCCTAATGATAATAAATACTGTAAAAAGAATTGGTGGGAAATTTTCTGGTCCTATACCCTTACCAACAGAAATAAATAAATATTGTGTCTTACGTTCACCACATGTGGATAAAAAATCAAGAGAAGAGTTTGAAATGAGAACTCACAAAAGATTGATTGATATTTTAGAGCCCTCCACCAAGACTATAGAAGCATTAATGCATCTTGATTTACCATCAGGCGTAGATATTGAGCTCAAAACTCTGGAATAAAGATAGGAAGATAAACCGAATAATTTTCTAGCATATTTTTAAATTAATTAATAGGGTGTTTATTTAAAAAAATTGTATTAGGCGAAGTTAAAATAATCGTTAGTGAATAGTATTAGAGCGTAAAGTGTAAAGCTAAAAACGTAAAACCAAAACTTAAAACCTAAAACTAAAGAAAAAGTTTTGAATTTTGAATTATGGTTTTCGTTTTTTGCTTTAAGTTTTTAGTTTAATACTGACACGATACGCAATACAATATATTAGACTCGGAGGTGAATGTAAAAATGGTAGCAGGAATATTGGGAGAGAAAGTAGGAATGACAAGAATATTTGCAAAAAATGGAGAATCTATTCCGGTAACTGTAATTTTAGCCGGTCCCTGTCAAGTAATACAGAAGAAAACTATAGAAAAGGATGGTTATAATGCAGTTCAATTGGGTTTTAAGGAAGTAAAAGAGAAAAAAGTTTCCAAACCCATAACCGGTCATCTTAATAAATATAAAGTAAGCTCAATAAAGCATATCAGAGAATTTAAAATTGAAGATTCCAATAAATATTCATCTGGTGCAGAGGTAAAGGTAGATATTTTTAAAGAAGGTGACAAGGTAGATATTGTAGGAATATCTAAGGGGAAAGGGTTTGCTGGCGCAATTAAAAGACATAATTTTTCAGGTGGACCTAAGACCCATGGCCAGAAGGAGTATTTTAGATCAGTTGGTTCAATTGGAGCTACAGATGCAGCTCGAGTTTTTAAGGGACAAAAATTGCCAGGGCATATGGGAACGGATAGGGTTACGGTGAAAAATGTAGAGGTAGTAAAAATTAACCTCGAAAGAAATTTAATTTTAATTAGAGGTTCAGTTCCCGGTGCAAAAGGAGCAGTGCTTGTAATTAATAAAAACAGGTAATTTAAGTATATTTTTACCAGGAAAGGAGGCTTATCTATGATTGCTTTATCAGTTCATAATATTAAAGGAGAAAATGTGGGAGAAGTTTCCCTAAAAGATAATATTTTTAGTGCTAAAGTAAATAAATATCTTGTTCATCAAGCGGTTAAGCGTTATTTAGCAAACAGAAGAAGAGGGACTGCTTCTACAAAAAATAGAAGTGCAGTAAGAGGTGGAGGAGCTAAACCTTGGAAACAAAAGGGAACTGGAAGGGCTAGGGCAGGAACTAATAGTTCGCCTATTTGGGTAGGAGGTGGAATTGTATTTGGACCATCCCCGAGAGATTATTCTTTTTCTTTGCCTAAAAAAATGAAAATTGCCGCCTTAAAATCGGTACTATCAGATAAGTTAGGTAATAAAGAAATTATAATTGTAGATGAATTATCATTAAAGGAAAATAAGACTAGTAAGTTGGTGGAAATTTTAAAGAATTTACAAGCATTTAAAAAACCATTAATAATAATTGAAAAAGAAGATAACGGTATAGCTCAAGCAGCAAGAAATATTAAAGGAACACAGGTCTTGCCTGTTTCTAAAATAAATGCCTACGACCTTATAAACCATGAAAAAATAATAATTACCAAAAAAGCTTTAAAACAAATTGAGGAGGTGTTAATATAATGCCTTCAGATAGAGATATTATATTAGAACCGATAATTTCAGAGAAAACCGTAAGACTAAAAGAAGAGAATAAATATGTATTTAAGGTAGATTGGAAAGTTAATTCTACTGAAATTGGAAAATCTATCGAAGAGAAATTTAAAACTAAAGTTGCAAAAGTAAATATTATGAAGATGCCAGGCAAAAAGAAGAGTCTAGGAAAATACTCTGGAAAGACGTCCCATTGGAAGAAAGCTATAGTTACCCTAAAAAAAGGTGAAAAAATTAAAGAATTAGAAAATATTTAGAGTTTAAAAAGACATTTAAGGAAGGTGTAGACTAAAGTGGCTGAGATAAAAAAATTTAAACCTACTTCTCCCGGGAGAAGATTTATGACCATTTCGACCTTTGATGAAATTACTACCGATAAGCCAGAAAAATCTTTAACCATAGGACTTAAAAAAAGAGGCGGAAGAAATAATCAAGGCAAACTAACGGTTAGGCATCAAGGCGGTGGGAGTAAAAGAAAGTATAGAATAATTGATTTTAGGAAACAAAAAGAGGGAATTCCGGCAAAGGTTTCTAGTATTGAATATGATCCAAATCGTTCAGCACGAATTGCTTTACTCAAATACTATGATGGAGAAAAGAAATACATTCTATGTCCGGCAAATTTAAAAGTAGGAGATGTAATTATTTCCGGAAGAGATGCGGATATAAAGGTAGGAAACACAAAATCATTAAAAGATATCCCTACGGGTACTTTGATTCATAATATTGAATTAAAAGCAGGGCAAGGCGGTAAATTAGTTCGTTCTGCTGGAACAGTAGCTCAACTTATGGCCAAAGAAGGAAAATATGCTCATGTTAGATTACCTTCTAGGGAAGTAAGGTTAATTCATTTGGAGTGTAAAGCCAGTATCGGGCAAATTGGTAACCTTATTCACGAAAATTTATCACGTGGTAAAGCAGGTAAAAGTAGATGGTTAGGTATAAGGCCAACGGTTAGAGGGGTAGCTATGAATCCTGTTGATCATCCCATGGGCGGAGGAGAAGGAAAGAGTTCTGGAGGCGGACATCCGGTTTCCCCAACCGGCATACCTGCAAAGGGGTATAGAACCAGAAAAAAGAATAAACCTTCAGATAAGTATATTGTAAAAAGAAGGACGAAAAAATAGCAAATAAGGGAGGCAGTTGTTTTAGATGTCTAGATCTTTAAAAAAGGGACCCTATATAGACGAAAAATTATTAAGTAAAATTAGAGAACTAAATCAGAAGAGAAAGAAAACTATAATTAAGACTTGGTCAAGAAGTTCAACGATTTTTCCTATAATGGTTGGACATACCATTGCTGTACATAATGGTAAAAGACATATTCCAGTATATATTACCGAAAACATGGTAGGCCATAAATTAGGGGAATTTTCTCCTACTAGAATTTTTAAGGGGCATAGCGCTCATACTGAAAGAACAACCTCGTTAAAGTAATAAATAATGTTAGGTAGTAAAATATTAAGAAAAGTTCTTTTGATTTCTTATAATAAATAATCAAAAAAAGATTTATTTAAATTTATAAAGATGACCAAATAATTAATATCTATTATTGCGGAAAAGCAAATAAATTAAATTAGGAGGAAAGCAATGAGTATAAAGGCATTAGGTAAATATTTACCTATATCTGCCCGCAAAGGGAGGCAGGTTTTAGATATTATTCGAGGCAAGAATGCTGGTGAAGCTCTCTTAACCATGAAATTTCTTCCTAACCGTTCAGCTAAAATGGTATACAATGTCTTACACTCTGCGATTTATAACGCACAAAATAATAATGATATAAACGTAGAGGATTTATACATATCCGAAGCCTATGCTGATGAAGGACCTACAGTGAAAAGATTTAGACCTCGGGCTATGGGCAGAGCAAGTAAAATAAGAAAAAGAACTAGCCACATTACCATTATAGTTGATCATAAAGGGGAGGGGAAGTAATTGGGACAGAAAGTACATCCAAAAGGATTAAGAATTGGAATTATAAAGGATTGGGATGTTAAGTGGTTTGCAAAAAAGGGTTATGCAGAAAATGTATATCAGGATTACAAAATAAGAAAATATATCAATAATCGTTTAAAGCATGCTGGAATTTCTTGTGTCGAAATTGAACGTATAGCTGATCGAGTGAGGTTAACTATTAATTGCGCAAGACCGGGTATTGTAATAGGCCGAAAAGGAGCTGAAGTTACTAAATTAAAAGAAGAGCTGTCTAAATTTGTAAAAAATGATTTACAGATAAAAATTGTTGAAGTAAAAAAACCTGAATTAGACGCTAAGTTAGTTGCAGAGAATATTGCTGAACAACTGGAAAGGAGAGGCTCTACTAAAAGAGCAATGAGGCAGGCAACCAGCCGTTCTATAAGAATGGGCGCAGAAGGAATAAAAGTATCCTGTTCAGGCAGAATAGGTGGGGCTGAAATAGCAAGAACAGAATGGCACTTAGAAGGTAGGTTACCTCTCCATACTTTGCGAGCGGATATAGATTATGGTCTTGTCGAAGCTAATACAACTTATGGTAAAATTGGCGTTAAGGTGTGGATTTTCCGAGGAGAAATACTTCCAGTAAAAAACAAAGGGGTATCTAATCAGAAAGAAGCAGACAAGGTTTTAACTGACGAGAAGGTAGAAGAATCAAGTAGAGAAGGAGCACGGAAAGATGTTACAACCAGCTAGAACGAAATATCGGAAAACACATAGGGGAACCATTAAAGGGTGTGCCCATAAAGGAAATTTTATTGCTTTTGGAGATTTTGGCTTGCAGGCATTAGAGCCTCATTGGATAACCAGTGCCCAGATAGAAGCGGCACGGGTTGCTATTACTCATGCAATAAAAAGAGGTGGAAAAGTTTGGGTAAGAATGTTTCCTGATAAATCAGTGACTAAAAAACCGGCAGAAACCAGGATGGGTAAAGGAAAAGGAGCCCCCGACCATTGGGTGGCAGTAGTAAAACCTGGAAAGGTATTATTTGAATTAG
>ASPC01000050.1 GCA_000405345.1 Atribacteria bacterium SCGC AAA255-N14 | reverse complement strand
TTATTCCCTTGACTTTTATCGCCGGTGTTTATGGCATGAATTTTCAATATATGCCAGAACTTAAATGGGTTTGGGCCTACCCGTTAATTTTATCAGTGATGCTAATTATAGGGATTGTTATGGTCATCTTTTTTAAAAGGAGAAAATGGATGTGAAGTTAAACTCTGGTCTTATTTATTTTCTTGCAAATCCTGACTAATCTTGTTATAATTCTTAATCAAGAAATTATTTTAAAAATATCTGTAAACTGCTTAAGGAGGCTTCTTTTATGCTGATAAATTCTGTTCTGGATGCAATAGGAAACATCCCTTTAATTCAATTAAAAAAGATGTCTTCGGGAAATGTATTTGTTAAAGCTGAACACTTGAATCCCGGGGGAAGTATTAAAGATAGAGTAGCCAAAAACATCATTGAAATGGCGGAAAAAGAAGGAAAGCTTAAACCGGGTATGACCATTATAGAGGCTACTTCCGGGAATACCGGAATCGGTCTAACTTTAGTAGGAGTGCAGAAGGGCTACCGGGTAATTTGTGTGATGCCTGAAAATATGAGCGAAGAACGGAAGAAAATAATTCAGGCTTTTGGGGGCGAGATTATCTTTACTTCAGCCCAAGGAAGCCTGCCCGGAAGTATAAAAAAGATGAGAGAGATTACCAACGCAAAACCGGAAAAGTATTTTGTAGCCGACCAGTTTGTAAATCCCCATAATCCCGAGATTCATTATCAGCAGATTGCCCCTGAAATTTGGGAAGATATGAAGGGGAAGATAGATGTATTTGTAGCTGGAGTAGGGAGTGGAGGAACCCTTCAAGGGATTGGAAAATTTTTAAAGGAAAAGAATCCTAAAGTAAAAATTGTAGCAGTAGAACCCAAAAACAGTTCCGCCTTATTAGGCCAAGAACCAGGACTTCATCAGATTCAGGGGATTGGTGATGGATTTATTCCCGCTGTTCTGGATGTAAAAATGGTGGATATGGTATTTACTGTTACTGATGAAGAAGCCATTGAAACTACCCGGCAGCTCTCCAGAGAAGAGGGGTTATTGGTAGGAACTTCATCTGGGGCAAATGTTTTTGCCGCCCTTCATGTAGATAATGGGCGTAACCGGGTGGTGACCGTACTACCTGATCGGGCAGAGAGATATTTCAGTACCGCTCTTCTTTAGTTTTAGTCAGTTTATCAAAGTTTATCAAAGTTTGTCAAAGAACCGTTGTCCCCTGGCAAGTTCTGTCAAATCTTTAGACCTAATCCCTTTGACTTCTTTTTTTAGATTTTAATAAGGTAATTCGTAATATTATAAATATAATTTTTAGGCATTATAATATTAACAATATAAAAACAAAATCTGCTAATCAAATAATTTTAGATAGAGATAGAGAAAAGCCAAAAAATATAAGTCTCTAAAAGGATAAACGGAATATATGAAAGGTAAAGAAAAAACTAAAGAGCAGCTGCAAAATGAATTAATGGAATTGCGCCAACAAATTACTGAGTTACAAAAATCGGAGATCAAACATCGACAAGTAGAAGAAACTTTAGGTGAAAATGAGGAAAAATATAGAATTCTCGTAGAGATGGCTGCTGATGGCGTTCTCATAGAGACAGTAGAAGGCCGTATACTTGAATGTAATACTGCTGGAGCAAAGATATATGGGTACACTAAAGAAGAGATGATTGGACTGACTTTGGCTGACTTAGTTCCAGAAGCGTTTGCGCAGAAATTACCCAGGGTTATTACCAACAAGGAAACGACCCATGGTATTTTTTTACCCCGGATAAGCAAAAAGAAAAATGGCACCATCTTTCCCACCGAAATCGCCTCAAAGATTATTAATATCGCAGGAAAGCCCAGACTCATTGCTTATGTTCGTGATATCACCAAACGTAAAAAAGCAGAGAAAAAACTTAGGAAAGCAAGAAATATGTTTATTAGTCTATTTAATAGCAGTCCGGAAGCCGTCCTTTATCATGATAAAGAAGGTCGCATTATAAATATAAATCCCCGTTTTACTGAATTATTCGGCTATACTTTAGATGAGCTTAAGGGCAGAAACATTCTTGAGGGTATGATTTATCCCGATGATAAGATAGCCGAAGGAAAGAGATTAACCAGAAAGGCTTTAACCTTAGAAGGTTTTACTGGCTATGAGACTATTAGGAAGAATAAAAATGGCACTTTAATTCCCGTAATTATATCTGCATCTCCAGTTATAATTAATGGAAAGATTCAGGGAACTATCGGTATATATAGAGACATTACTGAACGCAAAAAATACGAAGAAACTTTACAAAAGAGTCAGCAGGAATTTGCCAGTCTGTTTAACAACAGCCCGCAAGCTTTAGTCCATTTAAACTCTAAGAGCAATGTCGTAAACATAAACCCCCGCTTTACTGAACTATTCGGCTATAGTTTAGAAGAGATAAAAGGCAAAAATATCAATGATGGAATAATTCATCCCCCGAATAAGAGAGAAGAAGGAAAAAATCTGGATAATACAGCCTTGTCTGAAGGATATTTTAATTATGAAAGCATTAGAATAAAGAAAGACGGTACTTGTTTCCCGGTTTCTATATCCGGTTCTAATATAGTAATTGGCGGACAGATAAAAGGGATAATAGGTACCTATTTTGATATCACTGAACGTAAGAAAATGGAAGGAAAACTGGAAAAGTTAGCCCATTTTGATGCCCTTACCAGGTGCTACAGTAGAGGGTATGGTCTAAGCCTACTTGAACAACAGATTAAGACAGCTAAGCGAAAGAAAACTACTGTCCTCTTGATCTATCTTGATATAGATGGCTTTAAACATATCAACGATACCTTCGGTCATAAAGAAGGAGATGAGGTCTTAAAAGAAGCAACCAAACTCTTTCAATCTACCCTAAGAAAGATGGATATCATCTGCCGTATCGGAGGAGATGAATTCTTGCTCATCTTCCTGGAAAACTCCTTAAATGATGCCTCCTTTATTAGA
Organism: Atribacteria bacterium SCGC AAA255-N14; assembly: GCA_000405345.1. The sequence goes on along the minus strand of ASPC01000050.1, from coordinate 11,697 downwards.
GGGAGGTTAAATAAAAGTTTAAAGAAATTAAATCAGAAACTGGCAAAACCCTATGAAATAGATTTCAGCATCGGTCTTTCTGTTTATGACCCATCAAATCCTCTATCTATAGAAGAACTTATCAGAATAGCTGATGAGAATATGTATGAAGAAAAGAAAAAGAAAAAAGAAGGAAAATAAACAACTCATCACATATGGAAAGATATTTTAATCAACAGAAGGAGGGTAATCAAATGAAAAAGATTAGATGGGGTGTCCTGAGCACCGCCAGAATTGGTACCGAAACAGTGATTCCCGCTATGCAATTGGGCGAGTATTGCACGATTACCGCTATTGCTTCGCGCCAATTGGAAAAGGCGCAGGCAGCAGCCAGGCAATTAGGTATTAAGAAGGCTTATGGTTCCTACGAAGAACTGTTGTCCGACCCCGACATCGATGCTGTTTATATCCCGCTCCCCAATCATCTGCATGTATCCTGGGCTATCAAAGCACTAAACGCCGGTAAACATGTTTTGTGCGAAAAACCCATTGGCCTGAATGCAGCCGAAGCTAAAAAATTACTGGACACTTCCCGGAAATTTCCACACCTAAAGGTAATGGAAGCATTTATGTATCGTCACCATCCGCAGTGGCAGCGAGCGAAGCAACGGGTTACCGAAGGGAAAATCGGCGAATTAAGGACGATTCAGACTTTCTTCTCCTACTACAATACCAACCCCGATAATATTCGCAACAAAGCTGATATTGGCGGCGGGGGACTGATGGATATTGGTTGTTATTGTATTTCGCTTTCGCGGTTTATCTTTGGGGCTGAGCCCTGGCGGGTCTGCGGCATTATGGAAGAAGATCCAAATATGAAAGTTGACCGTCTAACTTCTGGTATATTGGAGTTTGCCAGTGGTAGTTCTACATTTACCTGTGCTACCCAGCTAGCACCTTACCAGCGGGTTAATATTTTTGGTACCAAAGGGCGGATTGAAATCGAAATACCTTTCAATGCCCCGTCTGACCGGCCCTGTAAAATATGGTATGGAGATGGCAACAAGATTGAAGAGGTGGTGCTGGAGGTTTGTAACCAGTATACTATTCAGGGAGATTTGTTTTCCCGGGCAGTGCTGGAAGATAGAGAGGTCCCGGTACCGCTGGAAGATGCTGTGGCGAATATGCATGTAATCGAAGCACTCATCAGCAGTGACAGGAAGAGAAAATGGGTTAACCTTGATGCAGGCACTACTGCCTCTAACGGTTAACTAAATTATCTTGTATCTGTATTTATTAATGATGTGTCATTCCCATGAAACCTGTCCTCGACCTGATCGGGGAATGGGAAGCCATCCTTTCCTCTTCATCTAAAAACCGAAAACCGATAACTGAAAACTTTTCTTTCAAAAAAGAAGGATTTTTCCTCATCCTTGTCGTATCTTAATATTAGTATTTATAAAACTATTTATTAATTAACTTTAAAGGGTAGATGCAATGAGTCAGTTTAATTATCTGCAAATAGATTATTAACCCAGATTATAAACCATATTTAATTATTTAATTAATTAAAGGAGGAAAAATCCTATGGAAAAGAAAGATGAGCGCCGTTCCGAAAAAGAAAGAAGATTAGGAGAAGACCGCAGAAAATTTAATGACCCGAATTATAAAGGACCTGAACGAAGAAGTAGCCGGGACAGAAGAACCGGTGAAAACAGAAGAAAATCCGAGAAATAGCATATCCTTTTAAAATGAGTGGTTAAAATGAAAATTTTACTAATTAACAGAAATAACCGATTTCAAATAGGAAGAATAAATCGAAGAATGTGGCGCAATAATTACTATTGAATAAAAGACTAATCATTTTTTAATTTAAAAACTTATAGCTATATATATCGCAATTCGTAAGCAAAAGATATAAAGGTGGTAAAATGAAACATAGGAATATCCGGGAAATGCTAATGAATATTATCCCCATTGGGGCATTCTTACTTGCGTTACTAATTGGAGCAATAGTGATTGCCATTCTCGGAGTAAACCCCCTGATTGCCTACCAGGCACTGCTTAAAGGTGCTTTTGGGAGCATGAATGCCGTAGCAGACACCGTAGTCAAGGCAACTCCTTTACTTTTTGTGGGGTTAGGAATTTGTATTGCTTTTCGTGCCGGCGTATTAAACATCGGAGGCGAAGGACAGCTTGTAGCCGGGGCTCTCTCTGCAACCATAGTTTGTCTTACTTTTCCAAATTTACCAGGCTGGATGCTGATAATAATTGCTTTACTCGTCGGGCTCTTAAGCGGAGCAATATGGGCAGGAATTGCCGGATTTCTTAAGGCTTACTTTAATGTAAACGAAATTCTCAGTACTATCATGCTGAATTATATTGCGGCTTATGGGATGAATTATCTTCTTAGCGGACCGATAATGGACCCGCTCCAGATAGAACTTGGCTCCTTTATCCCCCAAACTGCTCGTTTAACCCATGTAGTTGATCTTCCCCGTCTTATTCCTACCCGCCTGCATTTTGGAACAGTAATAGCAGTTGTTTTTGCTGTTCTGGTATATATTTTTCTCTGGCGGACGACAATAGGGTTTCGTATCCGCATGATTGGGCAGAATATACAAGCCTCGCGAGCGTCCGGAATTAATGTGCAGAAATATATGGTCATTGCTTTTGTTTTAAGCGGTGCTTTAGTGGGATTAGGCGGAGCAATTGAAGTGTTAGGAATTCACCACCGACTGTTTACCGATGGTTCTGTGTCTGGTTTCACCGGCAGTGCGGGCTTTAACGGGATTGTAGCTGCTTTGTTTGGCCAGCTTCATCCTATTGGGACAATCCCGGCTTCCCTGTTATTGGGAGCACTTCTTACCGGAGCAAATAAAATGCAAAGAGTAGTGCAAGTGCCTTCTGCGCTGATCGGTGCTTTAAACGGTCTAATTGTAATTTTTGTAGTAGGAAGTGAGTATCTACGTCGTCGCCAGACTCGACGGGTAGAACCAACTACCAAAACAGAAAGTAATTCCCAGAATAAAAACAAAAAGGAGAACAAATAATGGAAGCAATCATTATCGGGATAGTAAAATCTGCAATTCGTCTTGCAACACCATATCTCTATGCTTCCATTGGAGAAACGATAGGGCAGTTGAGCGGTGTCCTAAATCTTGGGGTAGATGGTGTTATGCTTATGGGGGCCTTTAGCGCCTTCTATACGGTTCTTAAAACCGGTAATCTTTGGCTTGGTTTACTGGTGGCAATAGTGGTCGGGGCAATATTTGGCCTCCTGATTGCCTTTATTAATGTTACCTTAAAAGCCGAGCAGGGGATCAGCGGAATCGGAGTTTACATATTTGGTCTCGGATTAAGCAGCCTTTTATTTAGAACTATGGTAGGAACAGTTCAAACAGTAAGCGGTTTTCCTCCTTTGTCTGTCCCCTGGGCGTTGACCCAGATAGAGGCAGAACCGGTAGAACTTTTCCGGCTTTTAGAAATTCCGGTGGTATCTACTCCGTTTTCTTGCAGTGAGGAAAGGGCAAAATCACTGAGGGCATCTTTTCCTATTTTGCCTAACATCAAAGTAGAAACGTCTAACTTGGCCAGGGCGATTGCCTGATTGGCGCCCTTACCTCCTTGAAAGATACCAAAATCATTACTAACGAGAGTTTCACCGGGTTGAGGGTAGCGAGAGACAAAGGAGACAAAATCTATATTGATGCTTCCTAATACCAGCACTTTTTCCATAACTTCTCCTGTTTATGAAATCGTTTTCTGATATCGATTTCATAATAGCATTAATTTTCTCTCCTGTAAAGAATAATTTTTAAAAAAAATGGGTTGCTGAGCAAAAAAGTTCCTTTTTTACAAATTTTTTATATGAAATAATATAAAATAATCTTGTCTAAAATTGTTGTTTTTGGGGAATAATATAAATAGAGAGAAAAGAAATTTGAAAAAAGAATAAATCACTACTAAAAAGTTGATAAAGGCAAACTATCTGAAAGGATAGGACGCAAAGTCATGGGTCTAAAGTGCTTCTGTGCCAAGACCGCCAGACTACCGGCTTTTTTTATTTAGAAACACTTTGTTAATACTCTCTTTTCTAAATAGAAAAAGCCCCCAATAAAAAGGGGGATAACTGAAATGATTATTTCCAGAAAAAGTATATTTCGCACAGCGGTATTAATTTCCTTAACTATTGTAACCTTAGTTTATGGAGTAACCTATTTCATAGATATTGAAGATGTAAATATTTACAGTAAAGAAATTAATATCGATGAATATATTGAAGATGTAAACATTTTAACCATTAACGGAAATATTAATCAGATCTGTGATTCATCAACAGGAGTATGCACCCCACCTCCCGGTTGGTATTCAACAAATAACTAATACCAATACTAATGCTAAAAAAGCCTTAATTTTGAGAACATTGCCCAATTCTCGAATTAAGGCTTTTTTTATTTTTAAGAATCTCAGAGAGCAGGCTTATAAGCAGAAATCTTAATGCTTGCTATTTTTATATCTGATTCTTCAAGAATTTGCTTGATATCCTTGCTTATTTCCGGTGTTGATTTAATAAATGACTCTAACTCATCCGATTGGTATGTTTTGCGCTCAGAAACTTTTACTTTTTCAAGTCCTGCTTTACGCAGTCCGGAAAGATATTCCTTTTCACTGATCACTCCGGAAATACAGGCACTGTATAAGTTTTTATTTTTTCTCAACCATTCTGGAATGTTCTCACCTACCATATCTGAAACTACCATCCGACCTCCTGGTTTTAGTACACGACTAATCTCAGAAAACACCTTCTCTTTCTCCGGAGAAAGATTAATAACACAGTTAGAGATTACCCAGTCAACCGAAGATGATTTAACAGGAAGGTCCTCGATTAATCCTTTACGCACTTCAACATTGTTGACTCCAGCAGCCTTGATATTCTCCTCCGCCTTGCTAATCATCTCTTCGGTCATGTCCACACCGATGACCTGCCCTGAGGGTCCCACCTTACGGGCAGCAATCAAAAGATCAAGCCCGGCTCCCGGACCCAAGTCAAGTACAACATCACCTTCTTTGACTTCACTATAGGCCAATGGATTTCCACAACCGAAAGTTGTAATACCAGAATCTGTTAGAAGATTATTAAGTTCTTCTTTGTTATAGCCGATGTCTTCTGCCTCAATAGAACAACATGTCTCTTCAGAACCACAGCAACAGCTTAGATTTTCCCGGGATATTGCTTCAGCATAAGTTTTTTAACTTCCTCTCTAATCTTTTTTGCATCAATTTTCTTTTCTTTAGAATCCATAAAATATTCTCCTCCCTGAAAGATTGAAGATAAAAATTCGTATCATATCGACTAATAAATTTCTTTGCTCTATTTCTCTGCAAAGAACATTCATTTATTACAAGGAATTATTTTCTTTATAATAGCTAAACAAACATCGTGCTGAATGCTCTATGACGAAAGGCTGAGTTTCACTTTATAAGCTTTATCGTGCTTAATTTCTAAAAAGTGAAGTGTCCAGAATAGGATAAAACCAATAAATAGAGGAATTGTGGCTATTCGATAAGCCCAAATTAAACTGAACTGGTCTGCAATCCACCCGTAGAGAGTAGGAGCAATTGTGGCAGAAATTCCCTCTACAAAAAGGCTTATCCCAAAAATTTTTCCCTGGCGACTTACTGGACAAATAAAGGTTAACCAGGTACTTTGAGAGGGAAAAAATATTCCTTCTACAATGCCTAAGGTTCCAATAAGTAAGACAATAGATATGGGTTGGGTAATGATAGTGATGCCAAGGACTAAGAAAGTAGTGATAATGGTGGCTGACAATACCAAGATAAGCGGATTGCTTTTATCTATAATTCTACTGGAAATGAGGCTGCCTACTAACATCCCGATAAAAATTATACTGACAATCCAGGCAGAAACCTCGGGTTTTAAACCAAGGTACTCTGTAGCGTAGATCGGGAGAAATGAAAGAACAGCCCAGAATCCCAGGCTTCGAATACCTATACTTATAAAAAATAAATAAATATAACTTTGTTTGATTTTCTTCTCTGCTTCTGTTTTGAGGTTTTTTTCACCCTTTTTTAATTTCAGATATTTGTAGGCTAGAAAATAACCGGGAAAAGAGAGTAATAAGCAGGTTATTTTCCATCCGAATATTTGAACTAAAAGACCGAATAATAAACTTGCAACAACTATTCCGGCTGTTCCTGCAGCAGAAAATAGACTTAAATAATGTCCTCTCTGGTGCTTCTTAGAATTTTCTCTCACCATGGCAGTTGCTAAGGGGTGAAAAGTTGAAACACCAATGGCTAATAAAAACAAAAAAGTAACAATGGTGTGGATATTATTCATCCAGATTAAACTTCCTAAAAAAATAGAAGAACAGATAAATCCACTGGCTATAATCACTTTTTTCTCATATCTATCTCCAAAATATCCGAATACTAAGGAAAAGATAGACCTCAAAGCAACGTGAACAGTCAAGATTAGTCCTGATTGAACATAATTAATTCCGAACTCTTCTCTAAAAAGAGGCAAGAGAAAAGGTATAATGAAAAAATACATATCATTATAGGAATGGCCTAATGCATTTAGTTTTAATTTTGATTTTACATCTCTTCTATCTTTATCTGACATTTTCTTCTTTGACCTCGGATTAATACATTTAAGTAATATAGTCTATTTGTCTTAAAATTACAAGTAATATTTAAAAATACTTCACTTAACAAACCAGGGGATAGTCGTCTTCTGTCAGGCTCTATTTTCTTATTCTTACTACCTGACCTTGATTGGCTTTCTGTAGTTCTTGGGGGGAAATTCTAATGAGGGATCTTTCTGAACCACCTCTTAGGTTTTTTTCTTTTTTTCAAAGTAGCAGGATTATCAAAACCATAAAATAACCGATACTTCTCCTCAAATCTCCTTTATAATGACTCCTTCCCGGTCATTTTTTCAACTTTTACTTTAATAATGATTACTTTTTCCAGAGTATCTTCCGGGTAATGAAATACAGATAAAGAATCATGATTATAATAGTGATGCATTATAATATCCAGGGCTCTTTTCTTTTCCGCAATATCTTTTAAAACAACTGCTGTTCCAAAGACCAGGACACTCTTATACTTCATTTCGGTATTGCATACTTTTTGAGATTGTACCAATTCTACATCCGCATCAAATTCTATACAAACCTTATCATTATTACGAAGAATATCCAGCTTACGTCCTTCCCCGGCTGAATGCAGAAAAATATAATTATCCCGATAACCAAAATTCATGGGTATTACATAAGGTTCATCTTGCCAACACATCGCTACCCGGCAAATAATTGCTTTTTCGATAATGGATACCATTACTTTTTTATCAACTATTTCTCTATCTTTTCTTCTCATAACACCTGTGTTCCCTTCATCTAAGACTATTATTAATTGAATAAAAGGCAAAAATTACTTTCCTGCCAGAGAATTATCTTTTTTTGTCAACCCATAATCCTACGACAGCGCGTACTTCTTTTTAAGAACTACACATAAAACCACGCTTATTCCAGCCATTAACCCCGCGGAAATAAATGTTGAGGTATAGCTTCCTGTAATATCAAACAGCCATGAGCCTACTGCCGGTGCGAGACCACCGATTCCAAAGGCGGTAATTAGTATTCCATAATTGACTCCCAGATGCTTGGTACCAAAACATATAGAAGTCAGTGCTGGAAAGAGAGCCAGCGTAACGGCATAACCCCAGCCCAATAAAGCCGATGCAATATATAATATCGGTAAAGTTACTGCAAAGATATGAAATAATAGAAATGTTATTGTCTGTATAATATAGGTGATAATCATAACTTGTACTGCTCCGAATCTATCACCTAAAAGTCCAGCCGCAGGTCTACCAAACCCATTAAAGCCAGCAAAAATGGACATCGCCAGTGCGGCTTTTACAGGTGATAGACCAAGGATTAAATTCCCATAAGAAGGGATGAGTCCGATGCAGATCAATCCTCCTGCACATACTAATGCCATTGCAAACCACATAATAATAAATATAGGGTTTCTAAGCATCTCCTTTGGTGTGGATTCTTGTCTTACCATTATTGTCTTCCCTGCTTCATTATCAGCCTTCCACCCCGGAGGCGTCCAACCAGTAGGGGGATTCCTTATCAGCCAGGCAGCAAAAAGACTTACTAATGAAGTTATAATACCGATAATAAAAAAAGTTCCTTCTATTCCATAATTAGGGATTAAATACTCTGCTTTGAGAGGTGCGAGGACTAATGCAGCCAATCCAAACCCACTCACACCAACTGAAATGGCAAGCCCCGGTTTATCTGAAAACCACTTTCTAGCAGGTGGAGCAACACAAGCATAAGTCAGCCCACAGGCTATTCCGCCTATAACACTATAGGTTAGAACCAACCACCAAGGATAAGGAAAGCGGTCAACCAATGCGGCCAAGCTGTAGGCTACAAAAAACAATACTGCACCAAGTGCGGAAACTCTTCTTGGGCCAATCTTATCCTGCAGCCTTCCTGCAGGAATCATAAATAAAGCAAATATCAACACAAAAACGGTAAATGGTAAATTAGCCTGCGCTTTCGTCCAACCAAAGCTTTCCTCCATAGGGATAATAAAAACACCCCATGCATAAGAAAACCCTCCCATTAAGGCAAGCAAGAACCCGGCAAAAGGAATGCTCCACCTTGATATAATATATTTCTTAATTTTTTTCTCCTCGTGTGAGTCTGAATCCAATCGGTTCACTTTGTCCATATCTTACCTCCTAAAATTATATCATCTAATTTACTTAATTACTGAGCATTAACAATTCCTGGTATGTTTTCTATAAACTGTTAATTGCTTTTTCTATTCTCTTTAAACCCTCCTCAAGGAAAGAACGGGGGCAGGCAATATTAATCCTCATAAAGCCCTCTCCCTCGGTGCCAAACCAACATCCGTCGTCAAGGGCTATTCTTACTTTATTAATCATAAAATTATTTAAATCCTTGGCACTTAATCCTAATTGCCGGCAATCCAACCAGACCAAATAAGTTCCTTCCGGTTTTATTACTTTTATTTTAGGGATTCTTTCTTTAAAATATTTCATCAAGAATTTTAGATTTTCATTTAGATAAGACAATAATTGCTCAAGCCATTCTTCTCCATCTCTATAGACAGCTTCCAGGGCCACCAGTCCAAAAACATTATTCTCATCAAGGGCGAAACTATCTAAGATATTGTTATAGATTTTATAATATTTTTTATTAGGAATAATAATGGTAGAGGTCTGAAGTCCTGCTAAATTAAAAGTTTTACTCGGTGCAGTGCAGGTAATTGAATTATGAGCAAATGCCGGTGAAATTGAAGCAAAGGGAAAATGTTTGTATCCTTCAAATAAAATATCGGCATGGATTTCATCAGAAACAACGATGATATTGTGTTCTAAACAAATTTCTCCCAATATAATAAGCTCTTCTTTCTGCCACACCCGCCCCACTGGATTATGCGGACTGCATAATATCAATAATTTTACTCTGGGGTCATCAACTTTTTTTTCTAAATCTTGGTAATCCATAAAATATTTTTTATTACTAAGTTTTAAGGGATTATTCACTACGTGGCAGCCATTATTTTCTATTACTCGAAAAAAGGGATAATAGACCGGCTGTTGAACAATAACCTTATCACCGGGTTTACAAAATGCTCTGATAATAAAACTTAAGGCAGGAACGACACCCGGACTAAAAGCCAGCCAATCTTTTTTTACTTTCCAATTATGTCTTCTCTCCATCCAGTCAATTATTGCCTGATAATAGGAATCGGGCCTCGAGGTATAACCATAAATACCGTGTTCGGCAGCTTTTTTAATGGCTTCAATTACCGGTTGTGGTGACCTGAACTCCATATCAGCAACCCACATAGGGAGCACATCTTTAGGGACAGCACCAAAAGTAGTTTCCAGGTCATCCCATTTTACAGAATGATACTTAGTTCGGTCAATAACCTCATCAAAGTTATACCTCATCACATTTCTCCTCAACTAATAAATTTTATGAATATATCTATCGGAGTCAAAGCTTTTATTATGGGTAAATTATATTTAATTCTATTATAGATATAATTTACAATTTAGAAAACTTTCTATTTAGATATAATTATCTAGGAAAAGTTAGAAAAAGTAGCTGAATTTTTGAGTTAGCACACTCTTTTCCTTAACCTTTTTTTATATCTAACACCTTAAAAAGACAAAAAAATACCCTTTAACTTCACTCTTACTATACAGAAAGAATAGTATAGTAAGAGCTCATTGACTCTTTTTATTTATATTAATTATTGAGTTACTATTTAATTATAAATCTTAAGAGTTGGTATTTTTTTAATAATATCTACTAATGATTTCTACTTTTTATATTTAAATGAAATATCTAATTTTGTCCTGAAAGTTAGCCTGCCATCTTTCTCTACTTTGATATCAAGCTTACTTACTTCAGCTATCCTAAGTTCCTTAATCGATTTAGAAGCAGTCTCTACTGCAACTCTTGCTGCGTCCTCCCATGATTTTTCACTAGTGCCTATAATTTCGACAATCTTATATACACTTTCCATTTCGCACCTCCTATAAAATATTAATTTTCATTCGCTTTGTCGAGTCTTTTATCAACAATTAATCTTGCTTATTTGAATCAACACAAAAAATTCAGAAGAAACAAAATACAATATTAAATTTAATAAATTTGTATAATATGAAATACCTGTCTAGTAATTCATTGCCTTTTAGATTATATTTTGTAAAATATTCCAAACTTTTTATATCATATATACGCCATAAGTTTAAAAAATCCTTCTTTTTAAAAGAAAAAGTTTTTGTAAGATGCGGGTTGCAAGGTACAAATTGCAAGTTTTTGAAAAAGAGGGATAAAAATGAGAGTGCCACGCTTGCCTTCAGCAAGCTCGCAATAACAGAGGGATTGGTTCCCACTTATTTTATTTTATCTTTATGTACTCCTCCCATCATCATGCCCAATTCTCCAACACTCACTTCGTTTCTTTTCACCACTCCCATAATCTTACCCTCGTAGATAACTGCAATACGGTCAGAGAGTGATAAAATTTCATCTAAATCATCAGAAATGAGAAGAGTTGCTGTCTTTAATTTTGTCCTTTGTTCAATCAATTGACGATGAACATATTCCGTAGCACTGATATCTAAGCCGCGGGTAGGCTGGGCGGCCACCAGGACACCGGGCTTTCGGGAGAGCTCCCGTGCCAGGATTAATTTCTGGATATTTCCACCGGAAAGACTTTTTAAAGAAGTATAACGAGAAGGAGTCCTGATATCAAAGTCACTTATCAGGCGTTCACTTTCCCGGGCAATGTTTTTGAAATTCATAAATATTCCGTCCGCATAAGGTTTATGTATATGGTCTTTAAGAATCAGGTTTTCCTCTACGCTAAATTTTTGTATCGTACCATCTTTCATTCGTTCTTCGGGAATATAAGATAGACCATGCTCGAGAAGCTGTGAAGGAGACCAATGGGTAACTTCAGTCCCTTTTATAGAAACTTTGCCTTTTGTGGGTTTGCGCAGACCGGCGATAACTTCCGCAAGTTCACGCTGGCCATTCCCTGAGACTCCGGCAATTCCCAGAATTTCACCGGAGTACACTTCAAGGTCAATTCCCCGCAGGGCAGGATGACCTTCATCCCCCTGAG
>ASPC01000049.1 GCA_000405345.1 Atribacteria bacterium SCGC AAA255-N14 | reverse complement strand
TTCTCTATATCCGGATCTATTTTTCGATTAATGGTTTTCCTTTCATGCTGGATAGAAAAACTATCTGGATCTTTGCGGTATTTTGCTAATAATTCAAAGAATCTTCTTCTTTTAATTTTAAGCATTTGCAAAATATAGCTAATCTTGATTTTTTTATCCACATAACTATTTAATAGTAATTTTACTTGCTCATCGGTAAAGTTTTTATGTAATTGTTTAGACATAATTTAGAACCTCTTTTCTCTTTAGAATTTAGTTCTAGATTACATCTTTTTTACCATTTCAGGTTAGTGCGTTTTTGAATTTTAAATCATTAAAAAACAGTGCACTTTTGATTCTTAAATGACAACGACTAATTTATTATTGACAGGTAGTAAAAAATATAGTAACATTTAGAAGCAAATTTTTTTAATTTTAAATATTTTTAGGGCCGTTAGCTCAGTTGGTAGAGCATCTGACTCTTAATCAGAGGGTCGCAGGTTCGAAACCTGCACGGCCCATCGAGAAAATAAAATGCCCCCATCGTCTAGGGGACAGGACACCGCCCTTTCACGGCGGCGACAGGGGTTCAAATCCCCTTGGGGGCACCAATTATTTATTATAAAAAATGGGCGGATAGCTCAGTTGGCAGAGCACCTGCTTCACATGTAGGGGGTCACAGGTTCAAGTCCTGTTCCGCCTACCATTTTTTTATAAGGATATGATGCCGGCGTAGCTCAATTGGAAGAGCAACGGAATCGTAATCCGTAGGTTGTCTGTTCAACTCAGATCGCCGGCTCCAAAATTAGTATATAGTATATAATAGCGGATAGCGTATAGAATACAGTGATGAGTAATGTGTGGTAAGTAGCGAGTTACGGGTTACAAGTTTCGGGTTTATAGAAAACTAAAAACAGGGAGGAGCTTATTGCTATACGCCTTTGTGATGGGTTAAAACTGAGAATCGAAAACCAGGAACTGATAACTGATTTTCTTATCTAAAAACTAAAAATCAAAAAATAAAAACCGGTTTTGTATTTCTTATCTTTAATTGGTCAATTGGCAAATTGGTCAATTGGTCAATTATCTTATCTTGCATCTTGTATTGATACTAACGACTATTCACTAACGACTAAAAAGGTAAGCGATCTAATGAATAAGCGTAAATTAACTTCTCCCACAGAAGTTACCAGACTCCTTACTAAATATGATTTTAAATGCAAAAAAAGGTTAGGTCAGAATTTTTTAGTAGATCAAAACACCCTACGAATAATTATTAATTCACTAAAATTAAATAAAGAAGATTGCATTTTAGAAATTGGTACAGGCATTGGAACTCTGACTTCTGCATTATCCCCCTTAGTCAAACAGGTTATATCTATTGAGAAAGATAAAAAATTAGCCCCCCTTTTAGAAGAAAGTCTCTCCTCCTTTGATAATATAGAGATTATTTTTGAAGATATTATGAATTTTGATCTGGTTAATTTTTTTGAGCAGAAGAGAATAAAAGATGAAAATATTGAAAAAATAGTAGGTAATCTTCCTTACTACATCTCCATATCCTTAATAAGACAGATTCTTGAACTTAATCGATATTTAAAGGTAGCCGTATTTCTTGTCCAGAAAGAGGTAGGAGAAAGATTGATGGCTCAAGCAGGGAATAAAAATTATGGCATATTATCCCTAGTTGCCCAATATTACTCTCAGCCCCAAAAAGTGCATATTGTTCCACCTACAGTATTTTATCCTCAACCCAAAGTAAGTTCGATGATAATAAAATTAGATATCTATAAAAAACCGCAAGTACAAGTAGGTAACGAAAAAATATTTTTTAATATTATTAGAGCTTCTTTTCAACAAAGGAGAAAGAGATTAATCAATTCTTTGTCTAACTATTTTAAGGGAGTGATCGCTAAAGCGGAGATAGAAGATATTTTAACTGAAACAAGTATTGATAAGAGCCGTAGGGGGGAAACCCTGTCTTTAGAAGAATTTGCCAAGCTGAGCATGGCGATGGGGAAAAAACTTTCATAGACACGCGAAACGCCTGTCTATGAAAGTAGTATATAGTATCGAGTATTGAGTATCGTGTAAAGAGGATAGAATCCAGAATAAAATCGTATCTCGGTAGCGTATATTAGTGTAGAGCGGATAAGTTAATATAGTATATAGCCTAATTACCTGGTTACCCAATTTACCAGTTTAATTAGTCGTTAGTATATCGTATCGCTTATCGCGTGAAGAAAATAAAAGACAGAAGCTAGGAATCAGAATTCAGAAGATAGAGAGAAATAGTGATGAGTCCTATGTGATTGCAGAATTGGCAAATTGGTAGATTGGTGAATTATTAGTTAGCATAAACTTTAGTGGGGTAGTTTATTAGAAAGAAGAATGCTACTTTTTCTATCTTTTCTTTTGCTTTCTTAACTTGATACTCGATACTATATACTCGATACTGTATTGTTTTTTTGACAATAAAATTCTATCATGTTATAATTTCTTCAACTAAAACCTTACAGAAAAGAACAAGGAATTGACAGTGCTGACTAATAAAATTGCTGAAAATAAAGACAGATATAATTTATCAAGAAGAGAAAAATATAAATATTAAATAGATTATTCCAGAAACACAGTAGTATTATTACTGTGTTTATTTTTTAATAAAATGTTTAAATATTTGCTGAAATAGGGAGGTAATAGCAACTATGTGAATAATCTGGAGTAAATTAGTCAAAACGAACTGTTAGGAGGTTATGGTTAGGAATAAGTTTTATTAAACAAAAAGCTTTAGTAGTAAATCAGAAAGAGTAATTTGTATTTATAAAAAACAACTACAAACAGAAAATATAATTAATTTTGTAATTTTAAAAAATAAAAATTAAAAAAGGCGGTACAATAAGTGGAAATTACAGATGTTAGACTTAGAAAAATAGAAACAGAAGGAAAATTAAGAGCGTATGTGTCAATTACTTTTGACGATTCTTTTGTAGTACATGATTTACGGGTTATTGATGGCAATAAGGGTATGTTTGTAGCAATGCCCAGCAAGAGACTCCCCAATGGGGATCATAAAGATATTGCTCATCCCATAAATACCGAGATCAGAGAAAAGATACAAAATGCAGTTTTAGATGTCTATAACAGGGAATTAGAAGAAGCTCCTCAACCTAAAGTAGAACCTAAAGTAGAAGAGGAAGTAGAAGAAAGCAAAGAAGAAGAAAAAGAAGAAGCAGTAGAAGAAACAACAACAGAAGAAGAGGTCGAGAAGAAAGAAGAAGGTCTATTCTAATTAAGTTACAAGAATAAAATATTTCGGTTTGGGGCGTAGCCAAGTGGTAAGGCACGGGAATTTGGATCCCGCATTCGAAGGTTCGAACCCTTCCGCCCCAGCCATATAAATTAATTTTGATTCGTTACTTCGTTAAAATACAAAACTGGTTTTCAGTACTTAGTTTATAGTTTTTAGATAAGATTGCCGCACTCATTTCGTTCGCAATGACTAAGATGGATTCCTATTTTCATGGGAATGACATAAGAAAGAAACGGAAATAGCATTATAGACAGGCGGGCCTGTCTTGCGGTTTTATCTTATATCTTATATCTTATATCTGGCCAACTGGCAAACCGGGTAACTGGATAACTAATATCCTATACGCTAAACGCTGTACGCTATATGCTAACTATATATTAACGACTAATTAATCGGTCAATTATCTTATCTTGCATCCTGTATTTTAACTAACGACTAATTAATTGGTCAATTGGCAAATTGGTTAATTAATTTTAACTGGCAAACCGGGTAACTGGGTAACTAAGTAACTAATTTTTTATTTTAAACAAAAATAAAAATTGGAGGTATGATTATGAGTGATACTGCTGTAATTGTTATGGCAGCAGGTAAAGGCAAGAGAATGAAATCTAATCTGCCTAAAGTCCTTCATAATCTTGCAGGAAAACCAATTTTAAATTATGTATTAGACGCGGTTAGTCAACTTGAAGCAAAAAGAAAGATATTAATAGTCGGTTATAAAAGCGATAAGATAAAAAAATTAATTGGTGATAAAATAGAGTATATAGAGCAAAAAGAACAGTTAGGAACTGCTCATGCAGTTTTGCAAACCGAAAAATTATTGTCTGGTTTTAAAGGAGATGTGCTGATTTTATCCGGCGATGTCCCTTTTTTAACGGTTAAAATTCTAAAGGAGCTTTTGAAATATCACCAGGCTAATAATTTTTGCTGCACCCTAGTCTCTACTGTTTTAAAAAACCCTAAAGGTTATGGTAGAATTATCAGAGATAAAAGGGGTGAAATAAAGGGGATAATCGAAGAGGTAGATTTATCTACAGATAAAAAGAAAATAACCGAAATAAACAGCGGAATTTACTGTTTTAATAAAGAAAAACTGTTCCAGGCCTTAGAGAAGGTTACCCCGAATAATAAACAAGGGGAGTATTACTTAACTGATACGGTAAAGATATTATTAGGGGAAGGATTAACTGTAGGGAATATAATAGTAAAAGATTATTCGGAAATATTAGGAATAAATAATCGATTAGATCTTGCTGATGCTTCCCAAAAAGTATATCAAAAGACCCTTCAAGACTTGATGCTTCAAGGAGTAACTGTAGTTGATCCTAATAGTACTTTTATAGAGCAGGGAGTTAAAATCGGTCAGGATAGCATTATATATCCTTTCACTATTATTGAAAAAGACACTAAAATCGGAAGTAATTGTTTTATCGGACCTTACTCTCATCTAATTGATGCCGATATAGGAAAGGGAGTTAAAGTTTGGGCTTCAATTATAGAAAGTAGTACCGTTAAAGAAGGAGCAAAAATTGGCCCTTATGCCCATTTACGTCCCGAAACTGTCGTGGAAAAAGGAGCAAAGATAGGAAATTTTGTAGAATTAAAGAAGACTATTGTGGGTGAAGGCAGCAAGGCCTCTCATCTAACCTATCTTGGCGATACCACAATTGGTAAGAAGGTCAATATTGGCGCGGGGACTATAACTTGTAATTATGACGGTGAGAAAAAGAATAAAACTGTCATAGAAGATGGCGTTTTTATCGGAAGCAATAATTCATTGGTAGCTCCAGTAAAATTAGGGAAAGATTCTTATACCGGAGCTGGCTCAACTATTACCGAGAATGTGCCAGCAGGCAATTTAGCTATTGCCCGTTCAAGGCAAAAAAATATTTCAGGATGGAGAAAGAAAAAGAAAGAAGATAAAAGTTAAAACCCTATAATCTATAAAGAGAAATTTAAAAAAACGGAGATGATAAAATTTTGATACCTGATGAGAAAAGAGCATTAAAAATTTTTGCCGGTAATTCCAATAAGGATTTAGCAGAAGAGATATGTAGATATTTAAATGTGCCTTTAGGTCAGGCTGATGTTTCCAGATTCCCTGATGGCGAAATTAAGGTTAAGATTAAGGAGAGCGTAAGAGGTGAGGATGTTTTTATAATTCAATCTACCTGCCCGCCCACCAATGAATATCTTATGGAATTACTAATTATGATAGATGCTCTAAAGAGGGCTTCGGCGGGAAGAATTACCGCGGTAATACCCTATTATGGTTATGCCAGACAGGAGAGGAAGACCCAGCCTCGTGAGCCTATTACCGCAAAGTTAGTGGCAAATTTATTGGTATCTGCGGGAACTAATCGAGTACTTACTATGGATTTGCATGCTGGGCAGATCCAGGGTTTTTTTGATATTCCTGTAGATCAGTTGGAAGCTGTAAGTATATTATCGAGTTATTTTAAAGAGAAGAATTTGGATAAGGTAGTGGTAGTTTCCCCCGATGTAGGAGGAACTGCTCGAGCCAGGGAATTTTCCGGGCGCATTAAAAAACCGATTGCTATTATCGATAAATATAGGTCGTCTTTTGATGATGTAGAAATAATGCATATAGTAGGAAGAGTAAAAGGTAAGACTGCTATTATAGTCGATGATATCATTGATACTGCTGGTACACTAACAAAAGGAAGCCAGGCTTTATTAAATGCCGGGGTAGAAGAGATTTATATTTGTGCTACTCATCCGGTGTTTGCCGGTCCGGCAAAAGAAAGATTAGAAAAATCTTTACATGATGGTATATTTAAGGAAGTGGTGGTAACCAATACCATTCCCGTTGCTAACGATAAGATTTTACCCGGTATTAAGGTTTTATCAGTAGCAAAAATATTTGCCGAATCTATTGACAGAATTCATAACAATTTATCAATAAGCAGTCTATTTAAACGGAATGATAATTAATTGGCCAATTAAATTAGTTAGCTGGTTAGAATACAAGATAATATAATTGACCGATTGACCGATTAATCGATTGACCAATTATTTTAAAGAATTCATTGATTCTTGACTGGCAAACTGGTAAACTGGGTAACTGGATAAAACTTATACTAATTTGCCACTCGTATCTTTGATTGGGCAATTGGTGAATTATATAACGATATACGAAATACTAAATACGAGATCGGAGGTTAATAAGGTGAAAAAACCAAAATTAAAAGTAGAATTAAGAGATAATACAGGGAAGGAAATTAATAAGAAATACAGAAGGGAGGGGATTGTCCCTGGAGTATTATATTCCCCCCATGATAAAGAAAATTTAATATTAAAGGTTAAAAATCATGAATTGCTAAAATTATTATCTGCTAAATCGCACGGACTTATAGATTTAGAGATAGATGATGGGAAGAAAAAAGTTAGCCGATTGGCGGTAATTAAAGATCTTCAGTATAATTCGTTAAAAATGCAGATAGTTCATGTTGATTTTTATGGAGTAACTTTAAAAGAAAAATTAACCTTAGAAGTCGATATTGAATTGATTGGCGAACCTATCGGGGTAGAAGAAGGAGGTATTCTGCAAGTTGAATTACGAAAAATAGAAATAGAGTGTTTACCTTCTCAAATGCCGGATAGTTTAAAAGCTGATCTTAGTAGCCTTAAAGTAGGCGATCATATTTCTGTGGGAGATATGGAAATTCCTGAGGGCGTTGAAGTATTAACTGAATTAGATAGAGTTGTTGCCGCAGTAGTTCAACCTACCAAGATAGAAGAAGTGGTTGAAGAGGAGGAAGTAGAAGGAGTAGAAGGAGTAGAAGGAGTAGAAGGAGCAGAAGCTAAAGGAGAAGAAAAAGCAGAAACAAAAGAAGAGCCTCCTTCTTCTGCACCTAAAAAAGGATAGAACAATAAAAGGATAGTGAGTTTTATTGAAGATCGTGGTTGGCTTGGGTAACCCTGGTTTGAAATATGAATTTACCAGGCACAATATAGGGTTTAGAGTAGTTGATAGTTTAGCCCGGGATATAGAAATAGAATTTAAAAAAGTAAAATCTTATTATTCTTTAATTTCCCGGGGAAGGATAAATAATCATAAAGTAATGCTGGTAAAGCCGCAAACTTTTATGAATTTAAGCGGAAGAGCAGTAAGTAAAGTATTTTCTTATTATAAAATACCCCTTCAAGATTTATTGATAGTTTATGATGACCTGAATTTGGAATTGGGTCAGGTAAGGATTCGTAAAAAGGGGAGTGCCGGCGGTCACAAAGGGATGGAGTCGATTATGCAATATTTACACAGTGAAGACATACCCCGTTTAAGAATAGGGATTGGCAATCCCTCAGTGAACTTTAATTTTGATTGCGTGTCTTGTGTTCTTTCTAATTTTAATGGAGACGAAGAGGATAGAATAAAGGAAACTATAAAATTGTCTACTGAGGCAATAAAGACAGTAATAGAAGATGGCTTTGAAAAAGCTATGAGAAAATACAATAGAAAATTGCTTGAGCTATAGTTAATAAAAGTTAGGTAGTTGTAAAAAATAACTGTAAAATAGTGATCTATAAAAAAGAGACATGTATTAGCATGTCTCTTTTTTATAGACAAACTAAGCGTAATTAGATACAATATCGGTATAGCGTGGAGCGTACAGCGTTTAGCGTATACATTTAGTTTGCTGGTTAGTTGATTGCCTAGTTAGCTAGTTTAAAATACAAATACAAGATTAGAGAGTCGTTAGTATTAAATTCAAGACACAATACTGGTTTTTAGTTTACAGTTTACAATTTTCATTTATCGGTTCTTAGTAAGTAGAATCGTATTGCTTGTTATATTGGCCGGTAGACCGGAAGACCGGGCGACTGGAAGACTGGTAAACTGGCCAACCGGATAACTGTCTAACTAATACATACGAGATACGAATTAGTCGTTAGTTTTAGCTAAAGATATTATTTTTCGAACCTGGGGGAACAGAGATGACTGAATTGAGGAAAGACCCTATAATTGACAATTGGGTGATAATTTCTACAGAAAGAGGCAGAAGACCCTTAGATTATAAAATAAAAACAGAGGAAAAGAAAAAAGATAACTGCGTATTCTGTGAAGGGAACGAAAGTAAAACGCCTCCTGAAATATTTGCTTTTCGGAAAGAAGGCACTATGGAAAACAAACCGGGATGGAAAGTAAGGGTGGTAGCAAATAAATATCCTGCCTTAAAGATGGAGGAGAAGGAAATAATCTTGAAAGAGGCAGGAATGTTTAAAAAGATGAACGGTCTGGGAGCTCACGAAGTAATAATTGAGACTCCTCATCATCATAAAGATTTTAATAATTTAAGTATTGATAGCATCGTTTTAATCTTAAAAACTTATCGGCAAAGGTATTTAGATTTATCTAAGGATAAAAGGATAAAATATATTCTAATATTCAAAAATTACGGGATTGATGGAGGAGCCTCTTTAGAGCATCCTCATTCTCAGCTTATCGGCACTCCTATCATACCTCAAAGGATAAAAGAAGAGTTAAAGGGTGCTAAAGAATATTTTGACCTTAACGGGAGATGTATTTTCTGCGATTATATAAAACAGGAGGTAAAATCTAAAGACAGATTGATAAAAGAAACGGAAAAATATGTGGCTATTTCGCCTTTTGCTGCCAGATTCCCCTTTGAAACCTGGATACTTCCAAAATATCATAACGCTTGTTACGAGAAAACTAACGATAATGATATTTTAAGTTTAGCCAGAATATTAAAAGATACTTTATCTAAAATAAAGAAAAAGTTAAATAACCCTCCTTATAATTTTATAATTCATACAGGACCTTCTGAAGAATTTTCTACCAGAGAATGGCCGGACTTGGATAAAAAATATCACTGGCATATAGAAATAATTCCCCGATTGACCAAAATAGCCGGTTTTGAATGGGGAACGGGATTTTATATTAATACTACTTCTCCGGAAGAAGCAGCCAGAATCTTAATTAGTATTTAGTATACAGTATTTAGTATATAGTAAAGAGATAAGAATTAAGAAATCAGGAACAATATGACGGACTAAATAATTGTCCACTAACAGACAGGTGAGACGTTTGTTCTACGGTATTATTAGAAAATTATAGATGGTCTATACTCGGAAAAAAATATTTTGTTGAATATATAAATTTACTTCATTGGAAATTGTTTTTATTTTGTTTTTACTAAATACTAAATACTAGATACTAATTTAATTGGTCAATTGGTAAATTATTTTATCGGTCAATCGGTAAATTATATTGTCTTGCATCTTGTTTTAATACTAACGACTATTCACTATTCACTATCGACTAATAATTGGAGGTAAAACTGTTATGAAAATGCAAAAGATTGCCGTTCTTACCAGTGGGGGAGACTCCCCGGGAATGAATGCTGCTATTCGGGCAGTGGTACGAACCGGAATATTCCATAATTTAGAGGTATTTGCTGTAAATAGAGGATTTGCCGGACTAATGGAAGGACAAATTTTTCCTATGAATCAGGTATCGGTAGGTGGAATTTTGCAAAGAGGAGGGACTATCCTAAAAACCTCACGCAGCGAGAAATTTAAGACTAAAGAAGGTCTTGATATCGCTCTACAAAAACTCCGGAAATTCGATATTGATGGGTTAGTAACTATTGGGGGCGATGGTACCTTACGAGGAACTCGAGATTTGAGCGCTTTAGGACTGAAGACTATCGGAATTCCGGCTACCATCGATAATGACTTGCCTAAAACAGATATGGCTATAGGTGTAGATACCGCCTTGAACACAGTTATTGATGCCATTGATAAAATTAAAGATACAGCTTCTTCTCATCAGAGGGCATTTGTGGTGGAAGTTATGGGAAGAAATTCAGGTTATTTAGCCTTGATGAGCGGAATTGCCGGAGGAGTTGAAGTAATTCTTGTTCCGGAAATACCCTATAATTTACCTGAAATTAGTTCAAAATTAAAAGAGGGTTATCAAAGAGGAAAGACCCATTGTATTATTGTTATTGCCGAAGGAGTAGGAAAAACCGATGAAGTAAGAAACTATTTAGAAGATAAGATTGGTTACGAAACACGGATTACCATTTTAGGTTATCTGCAAAGAGGTGGTTCACCTTCTGCATTTGATAGGATATTGGCCAGCCGTTTAGGTGCAGCAGCCGTAGAGCATCTATTAAAAGGTGAAACCTCTAAAATGGTTGGGTTAATCGGAAATAAGATTGAAGCAACTGATTTAGAGGTAGTCCTGAGTCAGCAAAAAACTATTAAACAAAATCTCTATGATTTAGCTTCAGTGTTAGCGAAATAGTAACTAGTGTCACGTCATACTTGTAATGTCGCTTCGATTGGTATATACTAACTTCAATAAAACTATTGGAGGATACCATGAAGAAGTACAAAGTAACACTGTCAAGAGAAGAACGTGAAGAGTTACTATCTATTATATCCAAAGGAAGCCATAGGTCACAGAAGGTCTTAAATGCCTTGATTCTTCTGAATTGTGATGAGGGCAAATTTCAGGGGCATAGATTGAAAAACGAAGAGATTGCAACCGTGTTAAATATCAGCATGAGAAAAATTGATCGCGTAAAGAAACGTTTTGTTGAAGAAAGCATCGAGACAGCATTGAATGGTCACAAGGGGCAGCGTATTTATGCTAAGAAGGCTGACGGAGACTTTGAGGCTCATCTGGTAGCCTTAAGTTGTAGTGAACCCCCATCCGGTTTTGCCAGATGGTCCTTGCGCTTGCTGGCAAACAAAGCGGTTGAGCTAAATTACATAGAAAGTATTTCATATGAGACGATTCGTCGCGTGTTAAAAAAAACGAAATTAAACCATGGAGAAAGCAGCAGTGGGTGATTCCCCCTAAGCAAAATGGTAATTTTGTTGCCCATATGGAAAAAGTCCTTGAGGTATATAAGCGTCCGTATGATACTAACTCCCCGGTAGTTTGTATGGATGAATCACCTAAACAGTTAATAAAAGAGACACGCCAGATAATAGCCGCCATCCCGGGTCATCCTGTCAGATACGACTATGAATATGAGCGAAGCGGGGTGTGCAATATCTTCCTTATGAGTGAACCTTTAGCTGGCAAACGATTGGTCAAGATTACAGAAAGAAAAACAAAGCGTGACTGGGCACTTTTTGTAAAGGAAATTGCGCAAATATACAAAAACGCAAAGAAGATTACCCTGGTAATGGATAATTTTAGCACACATAAACCAGGATCTTTGTACGAGACCTTTTCGCCTGAAGAAGCAAAAGCATTATGGGACAGGTTTGAGTTTGTATATACACCGAAACATGGAAGCTGGCTGAATATGGCAGAAATAGAACTTAATGTTCTTACCGGACAATGTCTAAACAGAAGAATTGATAATATTTCAGCAATCAGAAGAGAGACTGATGCCTGGCAGAATCATCGGAATAACCTGAATGCAAAAATCAATTGGCAGTTTACAACAAACAAAGCTCGGATAAAACTAAAACGACTCTATCCGACGTATGAAATGTGACGTGACACTATCTATTAAATATACACACATCGTGAACTCTTTTTAGAGTCTTTAAATATATAGACATAGTGAACTCCTAATGATAATGAAATATATAGACATAGTGAACTCTAGAGATCGAACCTTGACAAATCAATAGAGCTTTTTGGTAAAGGATAAGGATATTCTACTATTAATTTAGAATCATGGCATACAAACAATTTCTCCTTGGCAGTATCAATAGTAGCCCAGACATATTCATACTCTACATCACTTGGCATAACGTACTTTTCTCCAAAGATATCTAAAATGCGATCACTACGGATAAAACGGATAAGGTGTACATATCCTGGACAAATACTAAGCTTATTAGGAGACCTAAAAGAAGCAGGTAAAAGCTTGATATTTCCGGAACACTTTTGGTTTGGAGTAAGACCCCCTAATGTACTGTAATGATGATTTTGATCATGATATTTTTCGAAAATTTTAGCTTCCCGGTAAAGATAAGCAAAGTCTTTAAAATATTGTGCTCGAAAAAACATCTTATCAAAGACATTCTGAAAGTGTTCGATAATCCCATTCCTCCAAGGTTCTCTTAGAGGAATAAAGAGAGGTTGTATGCCTACATAAAGACAGAGACGAATAACCAGTCCAAAAGAGTGGGGATATTGATTGCTCCCCCGCATAGGTAGTTGGTTATCCATCTGTTCATAGAGCGGTATACCTAAGGTCTTCCAGGAAGATAATAAACCTTTACTAACCGCTATCCTGTTCTGTCTACGCTCAGGATTGGTACTATTTCTACGGTCAAAGGCATCAATAATATTTACCGAGTAGAATCTTCCATCTTCTTTTATATATCGAGGGCCAACTATATCCATTTGATGTACATAATTACTATGAGTAATCAGTAGAGAAGGATAATTAACCCCTTTAGGGGAATATTTTTCCCGTTTATGCACTAAATTGTTTCTTTTTAAAATTTTGTTAATAGTTATAATAGGAGGTGGATTAATTCCTTCTTTCTGAAGAGCATAACTAATAGTTAGCGCTCCTGTCTGAGCATATAATTTTTTTTCTAAACGCTTTCTGGTTTCAATAACCATTTGTTCCATAATTTTATCAATCCTTTTAGGACTTTGATGGGGTTTACGAGAGTGGCTTTTAGCCCAATCTTTCCCATCTAATTTATAACGTTTTAACCATTTAAATGCAGGTTGCAAGTTACAAGATGTAAGGTGCAAGTTAATATAATTTACCAATAAATTAATTCACCGATTCTCCAATTAACCGATTGACCGATTAAGATAAGAATAAAGATTAGAAAATTAATTTGCCGATTTGCTAATTTGCCAATTAAATTAGTCGTTAGTGTAGTACATTATTGGTCTATTGCTATACTTAATACTCTCTCTCCTCTTCTGGAGTTCGGGATAAATTTTCAAATTTTGCATATTCTTTTACGAAAGCTAAATCTATTTGACCTGTAGGACCATTTCTCTGTTTGCTAACGATTACCTCAGCAATGCCTTTCCTGTCTGTTTTTGGCTTATAATATTCCTCCCGGTATAAAAAAACAACCAAATCAGCATCCTGCTCAATTGCCCCACTCTCTCTTAAATCAGAAAGACGTGGTTTTCTTCCATCTCTTTGTTCCACCGCTCTGGATAATTGGGAAACTGCTATTATCGGAACATTTAATTCTCTCGCCAAACCCTTAAGAGAACGAGAAATTTCTGAAATCTCCTGCTGCCTATTTTCTACTCTGCCAGAACTTGAAATAAGCTGCAAATAATCTATTATTACTAAACCAAGACTATGTTGGGCTTTTAATCTTCTGGCTTTAGCCTTAATTTCTAAACAAGTAATCCCGGCTGTATCATCAATAAAAATAGGGGCGGAAGACAGTCGACCTGCTGCCATAGAAAGTGTAGGCCAATCTGATTCTGCTAATCGTCCTTTTCTCAAATTATGGGCATCAACCCGAGCCTCTGAACAAAGCATCCTTTGAACTAACTGAGATTTTGACATTTCTAAACTAAAAAGGGCTACCGGTATATTTTTAGAGACCGCGATATACTGGGCAACACTCATACAAAAAGCTGTTTTGCCCATTCCGGGTCTACCGGCAATAACAATAAGCTCAGAGGGTTGAAACCCGGTAGTAATATCATCAAATTCATCAAAACCACTGGGAACCCCGGTAATAAATTCATCTCTATGATATAGATCTTCAATCTTCTCAAAGCTATCTTGGAGTATCTCTTTAATGGGAACGAAAGACTGCCCTAAATTTCTCTCTGAAACCTCAAAAATCAAATGTTCTGCTTTGTCCAGCAAAATTTTAGCATCTTCTTTTTCTTCATAACCCATAGAAATAATTTTAGTAGCGTTATTAATTAAGTTACGCAAAATAGATTTTTCTTCGATAATTTTGACATAGTACTCTATATTTGCTGCAGTAGGAACACTATTAATTAAATTGGTTAGGTAGGTAATTCCCCCGATCTCTTCTAATAAATTTATCCTATTTAATTCCTCGGTCAAAGTGACTAAATCAACAGCCCTACTCTTGTCAAATAGCTCAAGGACACACTTAAAAATAATCTGGTGAGATTTTTTATAAAAATCTCCGGGTCTTAAAATATCCACACCCTGCAAAATAGCGTCTTCCTGAAGCAACATTGACCCTAAAGCAGCCTGTTCTGCACTAATATTTTGAGGAGGATTCCTGCCTAAATCCATTTTTTTTCTCCATATTTAGTTAGTCGTTAGTATATAATATAGCGTAGAGCGTACAGCGTTTAGCGTATAGGATAAATCAATAAACTAAAAGCTAAAAACTAAAAACCCTAATTTAAAACTTAAAACTTTTTTGTATAAACTATTGCTTTTAATGTAGGGGTCGAATTAATTCGACCCGAGTTTTGCGGGCTTGATAAATCAAGCCCTTACCTCTCTATAGAAACTCGAACCTTGCAAATTGAGACATATTATTCATCAC
>ASPC01000048.1 GCA_000405345.1 Atribacteria bacterium SCGC AAA255-N14 | reverse complement strand
CCCCCCGCAACCAATTTTTAAAACCTCTTATTTAAAATGATAGGGGTTTTTTAGTAATACAATAAAAATAGTGAATAGTGAATAGGAAAACAGTATAAAGTATCGAGTATATAGTATATAGTTAGGAAAAGATAAAATTCAAGATGCAAGATGAGAAGATAGTTTTCAGATATCGGTTTTCGGTTTACAGTTTAAAAATACAAATTACAAGATAGACTAGTCGTTAGTGAATAGTATTTAGTAAAGAAAGAAAAGAGAAGCCAGAATTCAGATTAAACCGAAATTAATGACTTAAAAACTCTAAACCGAACCTAGTCTTGTATTTTTCATTTTATACTAACGACTATTTTAACCGGCTAACCGGGTAACTGGATAACTAATATCCTATACGCTCAACGCTCCACGCTAGGTTTTTTCACTAACGACTAGTCTTAGGCGGTGTAGCTCAGATGGCTAGAGCATGCGGTTCATACCCGCAGGGTCCTGAGTTCGAATCTCAGCACCGCCACCAAAAATATTTATCTCAAAATTAAAGGCTTTTCTAATTAAAAAGGCCTTTAATTACAAAAGGATAAAAAATGTTAGAAGAGAAGATTTTGCAAACTATAAAAAAGTTTGATATGCTCTCTTTCAATGACAGAGTCCTGATAGGTGTATCAGGAGGTCCTGACTCAGTAACCCTTCTACAGGTTTTATTATCTCTTAAAAAGAGATACAACCTATCGTTTTTTATTGCTCATCTTGATCATATGCTTAGAGGAGAAGAATCAGATGAAGATGCAAATTTTGTTAAAAATTTAGCCCAAGAGTCAGGTTTGCCTTGCGAAGTTAAAAGCTGTAATTTAACAGAGATTGTTCAGAAAGAGCATCTAAGCATAGAAGAAGCTGCCCGTAAATATAGATATAAATTTTATTCAGAAACTGCCAATAAATTTAAGGCAAACAAGATTGCCTTGGGTCATAATGCTGATGATCAGGTAGAAACTGTTATGATGAGATTTTTAAGAGGAAGTGGATTAGAGGGTTTGATGGGAATCCCTCCGGTGCGAGGCAAAATAATCAGACCTTTGATAGAGTGCAGCAGAGAAGAGATTGAAGAATACTGTAAAGAAAATAAAATAGAGTATAGGGTAGATTCGAGCAATAAAGAAATTGTATATTTTAGAAATAAAATTAGATTAGAGCTTTTTCCTTTGCTTTCCGAAGGTTATAATAAAAATATAAAAGATATTATACTGCGTCTCAGGAGTATAATTAGTGAAGTTTCGGTATATCTAAACCAAGAGACAGAATTGCTTTTTAAAGAAGTTGCAAGGCGAGAAAGTCCCGAAACGGTAATTATTGATTTAAAAAAATTTATCTCTCTCCCCCTGGCTTTAAAGAGAAGGATAATTAGAAAATCTATTGAAGTTGTAAAGGGAGATCTTTATTCCATAAGCTTTAGACATAACAATGAAATATTAAAACTTACTGAGTACCAGCTGGGTGAAAAAGAAATTTATCTCCCGGATAATTTAATGGTCAAGAAGATTTATAACAAAATAATGATTTACAAAAAGAGGATTTCCAAAGATCAAACAGAGAAGATACCTACCTTTTGGGAATACGATATATTAATTCCAGGGAAAACAGAGATTAAATCTTTAGGCATAAAGGCTGAAATAAAAAAATTAGATTCTGCAGACATAAAATCTTCTTTATACTTTACTAGAAAAAAACCTAAAGGGGAATTTCTGGAATTTATTGATTATAATAAAGTTAAGCTTCCTCTTAAATTAAGAAATAGACGGAGCGGAGATAAATTTTATCCCTTAAAGATGAAGGGCTTAAAAAAAGTTAAAGATTTTTTTATTGATAATAAAATTCCTAAAAGTCATCGAGATTTCATTCCTATATTGGTTGATAATGAAGATCAAATAATTTGGATTATGGGAATGAGACTGGATGATCGGGTAAAAATTAATTCTGATACCAAAAAAGTGCTCTGTGTAAAGATAAAAATAAAAAATAATTTTTTGCAGGAATATTTTTGATTTTAATAAGGAAGGAGAAAAAATGCTAAAGAATAATGAAATTGATGAAATTTTAATCACAGAAGAAGAAATTAGAGAAAAAATTACCGAATTAGGGAAAAAGATAACCCGGGACTATCAAGGCAAAGATCTGGTCTTTATAGGTGTATTAAGGGGAGCCGTAATATTTATGTCAGATTTAGCTCGAGCAATTTCAATTCCCATGATATTTGATTTTATGGCTATTTCCAGTTATGGGGCAGCTACAGAATCTTCGGGAGTAGTAAGGATATTAAAAGATCTGGATGAAAGTATTGCAGGGAAAGATGTTTTAATAGTTGAAGATATAGTGGATACCGGATTGACCCTTGATTATTTGTTTAGAATTTTGAAATCACGAAAACCTGCTAGCTTAAAGGTTTGTACTCTTTTAACTAAAAGTGCCAGAAGGAAAGTTAAGGTTAGAGTTGATTATTTAGGATTCGATATTCCTAATAAATTTGTAGTTGGTTATGGTTTGGATTATGCAGGCAAGTTTAGAAATGTTCCTTTTATTTTTACCCTTAATCCCAAAATATACAAGGGAGAGCTAAAGTAAAGTCGTTAGTGAATAGTGAATAGTCGTTAGTATAAATACAAGTTGCAAGATACAAAATGTAAGTTTCAAGTTAATATATAGTAAAGCCGCTTTACTATCTTGCCTGTTGGTTAGTTAAATTAGTCGTTAGTGGATAGCATCAGAGCGTAAAGTGTAAAGCTAAAAACGCAAAACCAAAGCTTAAAACTTAAAACCTAAGAAAAAGTTTTGAATTTTGAATTATGGTTTTTCGCTTTTCGCTTTAAGTTTTTAGTTTTAAAAGTGTTATACTATTCGCTATAATAATAAAAAGGTGTGTTTTATGGAGATTGTAGAAAAAATAATTAATGGTGACCGTAGAGCAGCTGCTAAGCTGATAACTTTAGTAGAAAATAACTTTAGCCAAGCTCAGGAGATTTTAAAAAAGCTCTATAATTATACCGGAAAGGCCCTGGTAATAGGCTTAACCGGCCCCCCCGGTTCAGGGAAAAGCACTGTCACTGATAAAATTACCAAAATTTTACGTGGACAGGGAAAAACCGTTGGTATCATTGCTATAGATCCTACCAGTCCATTTACCGGCGGAGCGTTGTTGGGGGATAGAATTCGCATGCAGGATTTAAGCCTGGACAAAGGTGTTTTTATAAGAAGCATGAGTACCCGAGGGCATCTCGGGGGACTTTCTCAAGCCACCCAGGCAACGGTAAAAATATTAGATGCACTAGGTAAAGATATAATATTTATTGAAACGGTAGGCGTAGGTCAGTCGGAGGTAGACATAGTTAAAGTAGCTGATACAGTTGTATTAATAAGCATGCCGGGAATGGGAGACGATGTCCAGATTATAAAAGCCGGAATAATGGAAATAGGAGATATTTTTGTAATTAACAAAGCCGACAAAGAAGGTTGTGAACGTTTAGCTACCGAGATAGGAATGATGTTAGATTTAAACCAAAACAAGAAATGGCATCCTCCGGTTCTAAAGACTATAGCAACCGACAACGTTGGTATTAAAAAACTTTTAGAAGAGATTGATCGACATATCAGCTATCTAAAAGAAAGTGGAGAGTTAGAACAAAGACGCCGGGAGAGTGCCAAGAAAGAGATATTTGACCTTATCCAGGAACAATGGAAAGAAACACTTTCAACTTTTATTGATAACGGATTTTTAAATAAGATAGTCACTAAAATAGTAAATCGGGAAGAAGATCCTTATACTGCAGTAGAGAAATTGTCAAATGTATTAGTGCATTCTTATACACAGGGAGGTGTAAAAAATGGTTGAAAAGATAGATCATATTGGAATCGCGGTAAGAAATATTGAAAAAACTAGTAAACTTCTAAGTAATATACTGGGGTTGAAAGTTGTTGGCGAAGAGATTGTAGAAGAACAGAAAGTTAAAGTTGCTTTCCTACCTTTAGGCGATAGTGAATTAGAACTGTTGGAATCTACTTCACCGGAGGGTCCTATTGCCAGGTTTATTGAGAAGAAAGGCGAGGGGATTCAACATATTGCTTTTAGAGTTAATAATATTGAGGAAGTATTAGAAAAATTAAAAAAGGAAGGAGTTAGATTAATAGACGAAAAACCGAGGTATGGAGCAGGCGGAGCCAAGATAGCCTTTTTACATCCCAAGGATACTAACGGCATTCTTGTTGAATTATGCGAAAGAGATAAATAGAAAAAATAGAATTCAGAAACCAGAATCCAGAAGCCAGAAAACATATTTAAAATTCTTCTGACTCCTGACTCTTGGATCCCTGATTATTTTTAAAAATACTGGAGAAAGGTGGTAAGATAAATTAATGAAATTATCAATTGATGAGTTAATGAAAAATTTAAGAGAAAGAGAAGAAAAAGTAAAAGCAGCTGGAGGAAAGAAAAGAATACAAGCTCAACATGAAAAAGGTAAACTTACTGCTCGGGAAAGGATTGACCTTCTTTTAGATAAAGATAGCTTTGTGGAACTTGATATGTTAGTTGAGCACAGATGCAGCAATTTTGGTATGGATAAAGTGGAGGCACCCGGAGAGGGAGTTGTAACCGGTTATGGAACTATTAATGAAAGACTGATTTATGTTTTTGCTCAGGATTTTACTGTTATTGGCGGTTCATTGGGAGAAATGCACGCTAAGAAGATATGTAAGGTGTTTGATATGGCTATGAAAATGGGGGCACCATGTATCGGAATAAATGATTCTGGAGGAGCCCGCATTCAAGAAGGAGTAGATTCTCTAAGCGGTTATGGACAACTATTTTATCGTAATACTATTGCTTCCGGAGTAATCCCTCAGATATCAATAATTGTCGGGCCGGCTGCCGGAGGAGCAGTTTACTCTCCTGCCATAATGGATTTTGTATTTATGGTAAAGAATGTTGGCATAATGCATATTACCGGACCAGATGTTATTAAAGCGGTTACCGGAGAAGTAGTTACTTCAGAGAAATTAGGGGGAGCCATGACTCATAATAGAAAGAGTGGAGTGGCTCATTTTGTTGCAGAGAACGAAGAGGAAGTTTACCAGATGGTAAGAAAGATGATGGGTTACCTGCCCTCTAACAATATGGAAACTACTCCATCTATAGAATGTAAGGATGATCCAAATCGAATAGAAGAAGCCCTTTTAAATATTGTACCTACAGATCCAAACAAACCTTATGAAATGAAAGATGTAATAAAATACATTGTAGATGAGGGAGATTTTTTTGAATCTCATCCTTATTTTGCAACAAATATGCTTACCGGGTTTGCCAGATTAAATGGCCAATCCATAGGTATAATAGCTAATCAACCAAAAGTCTTGGCGGGCTGTTTGGATATTAATGCCTCTGATAAAGCAGCGCGTTTTGTCCGATTTTGTGATGCTTTCAATATTCCTATTCTAACTTTGGTTGATGTTCCGGGGTTTTTACCAGGGTCCGCGCAAGAATACGGAGGGATTATCCGACACGGAGCAAAATTGCTATATGCTTATTCAGAAGCAACTGTTCCAAAAATTACTTTGATTGTTCGTAAATCTTATGGAGGGGCTTATCTGGCAATGTGCAGTAGGGATTTAGGAGCAGATCAGGTAATTGCCTGGCCTACAGCGGAAATTGCCGTAATGGGTTCCCAGGGGGCAGCAAATATTATCTTTAGAAAAGAGATAGCCAAAGCAGATAATCCTGAAAAAGTTCGTCAAGAAAAGATTGATGAATTTCAACTAAAATTTTCTAATCCTTATGAAGCAGCCAAACGAGGTTATGTTGATATAATTATTGACCCGC
Source organism: Atribacteria bacterium SCGC AAA255-N14 (assembly GCA_000405345.1). Next base: position 9,073 of record ASPC01000048.1, on the reverse strand, counting down.
GGGAAACCAGGCCACGTCTTGTAACTACTTTTGAAATGTTATCTACAAAGAGGGAAAGCAGACCAGCGAAGAAACACGGTAATTTCCCGGTATAAAAACAGTATATAGTCGTTAGTATATAGTATATAGCGAATAAAGGAAGGAAAAGAAAGAAAAAGAAGAAGAATAGATTCCCGCTTCCGTGGGAATGACATAAAAATGCGGAAATAACAGAAGTAAGGGCTTGATTTATCAAGCCCACAAGAAAATTATCAAAATAATTCGGGTCGAATAAATTCGACCCCTACAATAAATAATACAAAGAAAGTTTTAAGTTTTAAATTATGGTTTTTAGTTTTTGTTTTTAACTATATACTATTCACTAACGACTAACGACTATTAAAGAAGGAGGAATGAATAAATATGTTTGAAGGAATTAATGGAGCTTTACAGGTAGCAACTATAGATATGGTTATAGTGTTTTTAGTTCTGGGAGGATTGGCTTTAATTATAGTATCTTTAAAGAATGTTGTAGGAATAAAAAAAGAAAAAAAGATGCCGAAAGAAATTAAGGTCACTTCCCTGCCGTCAGGCGTTACTTCAATAAAAGAAAAAGAAGAAATTGATGGTAAGTTAGTAGCTGTAATTACTGCTGCGGTTGCTTCATATTTGGAAAAACCAAAAAGTAAATTTAAAATACTAAGTATTAAAAAATATCAAACATCTTCGATTGCTCCCTGGTCTGCTATGGGGAGACAAGAATTAATGTTAGGGAGAAAATAATAAATATTAATATCGAAAAAAAGGAGAAAAATAAACAAAATGAGAAAATTTCAAATTAAAGTAGACGGTAAAACATACGAAGTAGAAGTAGAAGAAGTAGGAGGAAATGAATTATCAGCAGGCGCCATTTCTGCTCCTCAAACAGTTGCAGTTAAAGTGAAAGAAGAACCGGTAAGTCAGAAAGCAGCTAAACCCTCATCTAGCCCAAGCCCTACCAAAACACCAGCTGCAGCGGTAGCAGGAGAGGAAGTATTAGCGCCTATGCCCGGCAAAGTACTTCAGTTAAAGGTATCCGAAGGAGATAGCGTAAAAGAAGGGGATACTTTATTAATTTTAGAAGCGATGAAGATGGAAAATGAAATTGTAGCCAATGCCTCAGGAAACGTAAAAAAGATAAACGTAGCCGCAAATGATATGGTAGACACAGGCGATGTTTTATTAGTGATAGGTTAGTATAGAAAGGAGAATTTAATGAATATTTTAACGAAAATCCTTCCTTTGTTTAGTCTTTCGGGATTTGCCGGACTTACTTTGGGTAATATTATAATGCTTATTGTGGCGGTTGTATTAATGTATTTTGCCATAGTAAAGAAGTGCGAACCTTTACTCCTTTTACCTATCAGTTTTGGAGCGATACTGGTAAATCTACCCCTGACCGGAATAATGGAAGAAGGAGGTCTTTTGTATTTTGTTTCCTGGGGGATAAAACATGAAGTTTATCCCTGTTTAATCTTTATGGGGATTGGGGCAATGACTGATTTTGGCCCCCTATTAGCCAACCCGATAACCTTCCTTTTGGGTGCTGCTGCTCAAGTAGGTGTATTTGTAGCTTTAATCGGGTCGGTGCTATTAGGATTTACTATTCAGGAAGCAGGTTCTATAGGAATTATTGGAGGTGCTGACGGACCTACTGCAATCTATCTTACCGTTAAAATGGCTCCTCAATTATTAGGAGCTGTAGCGGTGGCGGCATATTCTTACATGTCATTGGTTCCTATAATTCAACCTCCTATAATGAAATTACTAACTACGGTTGAAGAAAGAAAAATAGTTATGAAACAGCTTAGGCCGGTATCCCGTTCAGAGAGGATACTCTTTCCTATTATTTCGACTGTCCTAATCGGTCTTCTATTACCAGCTTCGGTTCCCATTATCGGGATGCTAATGTTGGGGAATTTGTTTAGAGAGAGTCAAGTAGTGGATAGATTGTCTAATACGGCACAGAATGAACTAATCAATATCGTTACCATATTCTTGTCTGTTTCTGTTGGCGCAACTATGCAAGCTGAATATTTTTTAACTTTTAATACTATTAAAATAATTTTACTGGGTTTAGTTGCTTTTTCCTTTGGAACTGCCGGGGGAGTTTTATTTGCCAAACTATTAAATAAAATTACCGGAGGAAATATTAATCCTTTAATCGGTGCTGCCGGAGTGTCTGCTGTACCTATGGCTGCCAGAGTAGCCCAGAAAGTAGGGCAGGAAGCAAATCCCAGTAACTTCTTATTGATGCATGCCATGGGACCCAATGTAGCCGGGGTAATTGGAACCGCAGTTGCTGCTGGAGTGATGTTGACTTTGTTGCAATAAAGATAATTCGTATTTCGTATATAGTATATCGTATATCGTACAAAATACAGTAATGAGTAATATGTAATGAGTAATAAGATTATATTTATGAATGTGTAAAAACAGATTACTTGTCACATATTACACATTACATAACTTGCTGGTAGACTGGTAGATCGTAAGATTTATTGATTAAAACTAATCGGCTAAGCAGATTATAGACTTTTGGTCAATCGGTGCATTAATCAATTAGTAATTTTAAGAAATTTACCAATGATAGTGTAAACTTTAGTGGGGTAGTTAAATAAAAAGAAGAATGCTACTTTTTTCCATCTTTTCTTTCTCTTTCTTAACTCGGTACTCGATACTATATACTTGATACTATATTTTTACCAATTGATTTTTTTACTTCTTATTATAAATATGCTAAAATATTTTCAGTTTATCAGACATTAAGCAAAGGAAAGGGAAATATCATTGTGCCTAAAAAATTTTATTTGATTTTAATTTTTTTTATTATTGCCCCCTGAATAACTTTATCTAAATCTATATCTTTCTTTACGTATTCAAATCTTATCAAATTTAAAGTTTCAAAGAAAGGCTCTAAATTGTTAAATAGTTCCTCTTCGTAAGTCTTACCATTTGCCCTAACATTATAAAATATAAATCCACTTATTATAGAAACCAATACAAAAATCGTAATTAAAGTAATTATTTTATTTCTTTTTATCTTAACCAATTTTTTTACCGCCTAATCTTAAAAATATTAATATTTATAGCCAATTCATAGGGTCAGTAGGTTTACCTTCTACCCTAACCTCAAAATGCAGCCTGGGGGAAGAAACACCACCACTATCGCCCACCTGGCCTATAGTTTGTTCTTTTTTTACTCTGTCCCCGATATCTACTAAAATTTTAGAAAGGTGGGCATACAGAGTAGTAGTCCTTCCTCCATGATCAATAATTATTATCTGTCCATATCCTTTTATAGTCCCAGTATAAATTACCTCTCCCGCACCGGCTGAATGAACTACCTGTCCAAGGGGAGCACTAATATCTATTCCCGAATTAAAGGTATCAGTATTAAATTCGGTATTTTTTTGTCTTCCATATCCGGAAATTAGTTTACCCTGAATTGGTAAAGCCAAAATTCCCTTTTTGGGTTTTAGAGTAATCGCTGGAACTTCTTTTTGGGATACCTCCTTAGAATCCTCTTCCTGCTGCTTGTAAATTCTTTCTATTATATTCTTTATTTCTTGAGAAGATTGCTCTAACTCTTTTAATGATTTCAGATATACTTCTTTTTGAGAGTCTATCTTATCAATTATAGATTTTCTGCCTTTAATAGAAAATTCAATATTTTCTTTCTCTTTCTCTACTTCTTTTTTTAACAAATTTAGTATTTCTTCCCTATTCTCCAGGTTTATCTTATGGTCTTCTATTTTTCCCATCTGCTGGCGAATATCATTAATCACTTCAGCATCTAAGGATAAAATATTTTTTATATATCTGAAACGGGTAAGAAAATCAGAAAAGCTTTCACTGTTGAATAAAATTTCCAGGTAGCCGGTTAAGCGGTGTTTATATATCTGCCTTAATCTGCCTTCTAAAAGTTTGGTCTTTTCCTTTAGTTTTTCCTTTTCAATAATAACTTCATCTTCTGCTATTTTTATCTCTTTTTGAGCAAACTCTAAATCTTTTTCGATAGCTTGCAATTCTTTCTCTGTATCCCGTAAAAGCTTTTCTATTTTATGAAGTGCTTCTAAATAACCACTTTCTTCCTTCTGCAAATTATTAATTTCATCTTTAATGCTTTTAATCTGCTGCTCTATCTTTTTTAACCTCTGATTTTCCTCTTTTATCTTTTGACTGAGATCTACACTACTATCCCCATAGCTAAAAAACACAACAAATAAGATAAAGGTTAAAATCAATGTTAAAATAGAAAATATTTTCTTATTTCTTAAAATCAATCTCTTTTCATACATTTAAATATTTTCCTACTGAAAACATACTCCCTAAAATTCCTACAAAACTACCTAACAACACAATTGCTATACCCATAGGTAACAAATCTACATTGTCTACCACTAATGGCAAAAAAGGAATGGCTTGGTGCACTTTATTTACCGCAAAAAAATAAAAATTATATAAAATTATTGTGGAAAGAACGCTTGAGATAAAGCCCTGTAAAAAGCCCTCAATTATAAAGGGCCACTTAACAAACCAGGCAGTAGCTCCAACCAAGCTCATTATTTCAATTTCGTTTCTTCTGGCATATACAGTGATTTTTATTATATTAGATATAATCAAAATAGAAGCAAAAACCAGGAGGAATAATACCAACATTCCTGCTATTCTAAATATGTAAGTAAAATTTAACAATCTTTCTGCTGTTTCCCGGCCATACTCGACTTCTTCCACTTTTTTAAACTTAGTTATCTGATTAGCAATTTGCTCAATCATCTTAGGATCTTTTACCTGTATCTCAAAAGAAGCTGGAAGCGGGTTTTTTTCAATGGCACTGAGTATATCTTTCTGCTCTCCTAAATTCTTTAGTAAATTCTGATAGGCTTCTTCTTTAGATACAAATTTTACCTCTTTTGTCTCATCTATTGAAGTAATATTACTTTTTAAATTGTTTATCTCAGCTTGGGAAATATCATCTTCTAAATAAACCACAATCTCCAATTGGGATTCTAAATTTTCTAAAAAAAGATTTAAATTTACAGATATTAATAGAAAGATACCAACAATAAGTAAAATTGTAGTGGTGCTTAGTATTGCTGCCATACTCATTAAAGTACTTCTTCTAAAACTGAGCAAAGCCTCTCTAAAATAAAATCCCGTATTCTCAAAAATCATCTTAATATGTCCCTCTTTCTGTATCTTCCATTATTCGTCCTCGCTCCAACCTCACTACTCGCTTCTTGGCTTTATCTATCATAAGTTTATCATGGGAAGCCATTAAAATAGTAGTTCCCCGTATGTTTATATGAAATAGAAGTTTCATAATCTCCCAGGAAGTGTAAGGATCTAAATTTCCAGTTGGTTCATCGGTAAGTAATATTAATGGTTCGTTAGCGATAGCCCGGGCAATACATAATTTTTGCTGTTCTCCTCCAGATAATAAATGTGGTTTTGTCTTCCTTTTATTTTCCAGCCCTACTAAATTAAGGACCTTCTTAACTTGCTGTCTTATCTCAAAATTAGTTGCTCCAATCGCTTTTAAACCAAAGGAAATGTTTTCATATACCGTTCTATCATACAGTAATTTAAAATCTTGAAAGACGATACCTATATTCCGTCTTAGATAAGGGATATAACCAGGTTTAAGTCGAGCTATGTTTATCCCATCAACAATTACCTGTCCCTTGGTAGGAACAATCCCCCGGTAAATCAATTTTAAAAAAGTGCTCTTCCCTGCCCCGGTAGGACCTACTAAAAAAATAAATTCACCCTTTTTTATATGGATATTGATATCACGTAAGGCCTGAATTTTATTGGGATAATTTTTATATACGTGAAACATTCTAATCATATTAAATAGTAACCTCAATGGTTATGGATTTAAAAACTTATAAACCAATTCATTATTAGCAAGGGCCTTTTCTTCCAAATTATTCACTTTTTCGAGTAAAATATCTTTTATTTTATCATTATTTTCTCTGATATATTCTACCTTTTCTTGAATATTTTTTAAAGAGATATCTTCACCTATTTCTAACAGTAATTCAGATAATCCTAAATCTTCTACAAAATATTTCACTTTGGGGTCGTAGTTAAAAGCAACAAAAGGAATATTAGCTATGCTGGAAAATATGATTGAATGAAGCCTTACCCCAACCAGCAGAGATAATCGAGATAGAACAGAGAGTAATTCTTCAGGCTCAAGTTTTATTTTTAATACTTCAGCCTTATTCTTCATTAAAGATAATATTTCTTCACTGCTATACACATCTTCATCAAATTTAAAGGGAAGAAAAATAATTTTTGCCTGGTAATTTTCAACTAAATAATCAGCTGCTTGGGCAAATATACTTTTTGAATCTAATCCGTTGCCTTTATATTCTCTGACTGAAACTCCAATTAGGGGACGATTATCTGAATTAATCAATTGCTGAATAAGGGGGTGTCTATCTATAATATTATTAATGTTTTTTTTCTTCAATAAAAAGACGGGATCAGAATTCACGTATATTGATGGTTTCACCACTCCTAAATTTTCTAATAATTCTTTAGAGGGCTTATCTCTTACGGTAATTAAATCAACTTTATTTAAAATCCACTTTATTAACTTTTTGTTAATCTGCTTATTTACCGGACCGATACCCTGGGCATAAATCATAACCGGCACTTTAACTGTTTTTGCTGCCAGTATCAATCCCAGGTAATATAATATGCTCCAGCCTTTTCCAGTTGAATCCTGGAGTAATCCTCCGCCCCCGCTAATAAAGAGATTAGTATCTCGTAAACAACGCATAATATCAATTAAATGCAGTCGATTTATAGCCTTTACCTGATAACTTTGAGAGGTCTGCAAGGGACTTTGGGAAAGAACTGTTATCTTTATTTGAGGTATCTTTTCTTTAAAGGCTCCAACCATAGATTTAAGAATGGCTTCATCCCCGGTATTATTAAAACCATAATAACCGGAAATCATTATCTTTGTTATGGTTTTAGACTTTTCCATAATTAATTTTTTCCCTAAATATTTTTACCAGATAATAAAATATAGTAACCGCTATTAATCCTAATGCTAAACCTAACCATACCCCATTAAAAGTACGTAGCATCGAAAATAAAAAGGGAGTGTGAATATGACAGAAGGTATTAATCAAAGTAACCGGGCCTATGGTCCCGATAATAATTATGGGAATCTTAAATTCTTTTATTCTTAGGTAATTCATACTCATCGCCAATAATAGAGCGGGGTAACCGATTAAAAATTCTTTATTTCTGGGCCGGGCAATTAAAGTCTTTTCTAAGAAAATTCTTATCTTCTCCTCAATGTCCAAAACGGGAATAAAAGAGAAATTCCCTGAACGGGAGACATAAATTACCAAAAATACCGCAAAGAACATCATTATAATTACATGTTCAATTAGGATGGGCTTCTTGATACTTTCCAAAATCATTAATTTGCCATTGTTCACCCTTAACCACATTATTGCCAGGACCAAAAGAAGCGGGACCAGATAAGAAATCTTTATACCACTAAACTGTTCTATCCCCAACATAAATTTATTATTACTTAATAAAGCTGCTATTAATAGAGCGCCGGATAAGGTAATTAAGATTATCCTAAAAAATCCGATTAAAACTTGTTTTATCATCAGAACAAAACTGAGATTATTTTTAGGAATATCTTGGGCGTTTTTAAATTTAGAATTATTATTTTCCAAAAAATACTTTTCGTTATTAATGACAGCCAAAGTGGGAAATATTAGAGCTGCCAGTAAAGCCATTAACTTTATTAAAAAGATTTCTCGATTTATAAAAAGCAGGACTAAAGAAAATAATATTCCTAATAATAACAGAGAATATTCTTGATATTTTTTTAGGTTGAAGGTATTTTTTAAGAGGATTAATCCTCCGGAGATAACTCCCAGGATTAATAAAAGAATAAATATTTTTGGTTCTTGATAGGTAGTAGAAAGAATGCTGGCTCTTCCCATGCTAAAACCATTTGCTTTCAACTCTTCTGTAATAGTTCTAATATAAGCTAGATTCTCCTCAATAAGATTAAAGTTAGACTTCATAAAAGGCTTGATATAAAAGATTCTCACCTTTCTTTCTTTGGCTGCCCTAATCCATCTTTCCGTAGCTTTCTGTTTAGAAATAATTTCCATTTCTTCTTTGGTAATACTATGAACTCTAACTGCTAATTCATTTGCTTGATGAGCGACTATTTCAATCCCTTTTTGACCGGCAAATTCTATAATTCCGAAAGGATATTCTTTTGTTTTTAGAAGTTCTGCGGTATGAATTAAGTTTTCTTTTGAAGGATAACCCAAAACTGCTTCCCCTTCAAAAATTATTCCCGAAATCTTTCCGGCTTTATCACTCTCTTTAAACTTGAACTCTATATCTTCCTTATTTATTCGAGCGAAATTTTTAAGACGTAAAATGACCTGAAAGCCCAAATTTCTTACTAACTCAATATCTTCTTCTGAAAATCCTAAACCTAAATCAGCAAGTTTTTCTTCGCTCCCTTTCACTTTTAAACCTATATAAGGAAGGAAACCAAGATCTCTTACTAAATCTTCGCCTAATTGTCTTTGTAAATTTTCCTTTATACGAATATAATCGTTTTTATCGTTGAATATAATATAAGCTTCCCCCGGTGCAGGTTGAAATTTTTTAAAGGGGCCAAGTGATTTTAAGAAGAAATTTAATTTATTAAGTTCTTTATCAGAAAAATAGAGTATCTTCCCGGACAAAGCAAGGCTTTCCAGGGTATCTTCATGAACAGCTATGGAATTAGTTCCGGAGTTTTTTATTTTAGCCAGTAGTTCAATTTCATCATAACCTTCTTGATAAGATAATTCTCTTAATTCATTCAGGCTCATTGCCAGTTCTACTTGCTTAAAATTGCTTTCCAATTTAGAACGATTGTAAGTTATAATCCCAGCGGCTACTAAAGCGGCAATAATAAAAAAAATTAAAATCAAATAAAATTTTTTAGGCACAATGATATTTCCCTTTCCTTTGCTTAATGTCTGATAAACTGAAAATATTT
>ASPC01000047.1 GCA_000405345.1 Atribacteria bacterium SCGC AAA255-N14 | reverse complement strand
TAGTGAATAGTATCAGAGCGTAAAGTGTAAAGCTAAAAACGCAAAACCAAAACTTAAAACTTAAAATTAAAGAAAAAGTTTTGAATTTTGAATTATGGTTTTTCGCTTTTCGCTTTAAGTTTTTAGTTTAATGCTGACGCTATACGCGATACGATATACGAAATACGAACGATGATATACGAAACATCTTGACACTGAGTATAAAGTATGGTAAATTTAGGCTTGTGCAATTTTATCTTTTATTAGGAGAAATTTTTAATGAGACAAAGAATAGTTTTAGCTTGTAATGAGTGTAAAAATAGAAATTATGATCAATACAAAAATAAGCAAAATACTCCAGAAAGAATAGAACTTAAAAAGTACTGTAAATTTTGTAAAACTCATACCTTACACAAGGAAATAAAATAATTTTAGCTTAAGAGTTTTATTTAAAAATTGTTAAGGTCCGTAGCTCCAACGGCAGAGCACTGGACTCCAAATCCGGGGGTTGCAGGTTCAAATCCTGCCGGGCCTGCCATTTTTTATTACAATAGAAAAAAATAAAAATTAAATTGGGAACAAAATGAAACTAAAAAATATTTTCAATAAAATAAACGGTTTTATAAAAGAAGCTATGGCTGAATTAAAAAAAGTTATCTGGCCTTCCAAAAAAGATCTCAAAAATAGCACAATAGTAGTTATTTCTACTATAATTATTGCCTCCATTTTTATTGGGCTAGTCGATATATTTTTTACTAAAGCACTAACTTTGTTTATGAAATAATACACAATAAATATTTGCTATTTTGTGGTAAAAAGGAAGAGAGTTAATTGGTTACGATGACTTCAAATAAAAAAAAATGGTACGTAGTTCATACTTATTCAGGATACGAAAACAAAGTAAAAATAAATTTAGAACAAAGAATTAAATCCATGGGAATGGAGAATCAGATTTTCCAAGTATTAATACCTACTGAAAAAGTCTTAGAGGTAAAATCTGGCAAAAGAAAATATGTGCAAAAAAAAGTATTTCCAGGATATGTAGTAATAGAAATGATATTGGATAATAATTCCTGGCAAGCAGTAAGGAATACCCCCGGAGTTACTCGTTTTGTAGGTTCAGGGGGAAAACCGGTACCTTTAAAAGAAATAGAAATAGATAATATATTAAAACAGATGGGGAAGGGCGAGAAAGTACCTAAATTAGATGTCGAAGTAGGAGAAAATATTAGAATTATCATTGGTCCATTTACCGGGTATACGGGAAAAGTTAAAGAAGTAGATTACGAAAAAAATAAAATGAAAGTTTTTCTATCAATTTTTGGTCGAGAGACATCCGTTGAGTTAGGTTTTAATGACGTAGAGAAATATTAAATTAGTCCTTAGTGAATAGTATTTAGTAATAAAATGAAAAATCAAAAACGCAAAATGCAAAACTATAACTTAAAATTAAAAATTGAGAGAAAAAGTTTTGAGTTTTGAATTATGGTTTTTCGCTTTTAGTTTTAACTTTTTAGCTTAATCAACTAGTTTGACTCGTAACTCGCAACTTGAAACCTATTTAACTAACCAGCTAACTAAATACTAACGACTATTCACTAACAACTAGTTATAGGAGGAATTTAATGGCAAAAAAAATAGTTTCCGTAATAAAATTACAGATACCAGCTGGTAATGCTAATCCCGCACCACCGGTAGGCCCGGCTTTAGGTCAGCATGGTTTAAACATTATGGAATTTTGTAAGGCTTTTAACGAGAAAACAAGACAAGATGTTGGAACTGTAATACCCGTAATTATAAATGTATATGAGGATAGGTCTTTTACTTTTATTTGCAAAAAGCCTCCAGTTGCTTTTTTATTAAAAGAAGCAGCAGGAATAGAAAAGGGATCAGGGATACCCAATAAAGAAAAAGTGGCAAAGTTATCCCGGGTAAAAATTGAAGAGATTGCTAAACGTAAAATGCCCGATTTAAATGCTAATGATTTAGAAGGTGCTATGAAAATAATTGAAGGCACTGCCAGAAGCATGGGAATAGAGATAGAGAACAATAAGTAAAGCGTAAGCTTATGTGGAAGGATAAAATCCAATAATACCACAAGGAGGAAAAGGATGAGTAGAAAAAGAGGTAAAAAATATTTAGAGGCCATTAAAAATTATCAAAAAGATAAGTTTTACGAACCGGAAGAAACTTTAGATTTAGTTAAAAATCTTCACTGGGCGAATTTTGAAGAGTCTATCGATATTGCGATTAAATTAGGTATCGATACTCGTCGTTCAGAGGAACAGGTAAGAGGAGCGGCAGATTTACCTCATGGCACAGGTAAAAAAGTGAAAATTGTTGTTTTTGCCGAGGGAGAGAAAGCAAAAGAGGCAGAAGAAGCCGGGGCTGATTTTGTAGGAGCAGAAGATTTAGCTGAAAAGATACAAAAAGGATGGACCGATTTTGATGCCACTATAGCGACCCCAGATATGATGAAAATAGTGGGAAAATTAGGCAAAGTATTGGGTCCCCGAGGTCTAATGCCTAACCCTAAAGTTGGAACTGTTACTTTTGATATAAAAAATACCGTAGAAGCAGTGAAAGCAGGGAAAGTAGAATACCGGGCGGATAAATTTGGTATAGTCCACGCACCCTTAGGAAAAACAAATTTTGATAAAGAAAAGTTATTAGAAAATTTTATTACCTTTGTCGGCGCTATTATTAAAGCTAAACCATCAGCCGCCAAAGGAAGATACATACGCAGCATCGCTGTTTCATCTACTATGGGGCCAGGGGTTCACATAGATCCCCAAAAAATAGATGCTTGGATAGAAAAACAAAAAATATAGAATTAGTAAAAATAAAAAGATAAAATATAATACTTGTAAATTTAGATATACCTTAGACAGCAGGAGTTGTTAAGAGATAACTTAATTGATATTAAAATATCTTCCTGCCGAGGTGAGAACAAAGTGAATAAACTTACACTAGTTTCACCTTCCTTATAGATTGATCTAAGGGAAGGTTTTTTATTGAGCAAAATATCTAATAGAGTTAGAAAGGAGGATAAGTTTTGGCTTTAAGTAAAGATTCTAAAAAAGAGATACTCCAGGATTTGATAGCAAAATTAAAAGAATCCACAGGAGTAGTTTTAACCGATTATCAGGGAATGAATGTATCTCAGATTAGCAGCCTTAAAAATGAATTAAAAGACGAGAAGGTGGAATTTAAAGTAGTAAAAAATACTTTATTGGAAAAAGCCAGCGAAGAGTTGAACGTAGAAGATCTGACCAAAGATCTAATCGGTTGTACCGCAATAGCTTTCTGCAGTGATGATGGAGTTGCCCCGGCTAGATTACTAAAAGAGTATTTTAAAAAAAACAAAATTGATTTAAAGGTCAAATCTGGTCTGATAGACGGAAGAGTTTTTAGCCCGGAGAAAATTATGGAAATAGCTTCTCTGCCTTCGAAAGATGTCCTTATTGCCCAAATGATTAACGGAGTAAAATCTCCACTTTATTCTTTAGTATTTATCTTACAAGGACCGTTAAGAGGGTTGATTTATACTCTGGAAGCTGTAAAAGAGGCTAAAGAAAAAGAAGTTAAAGTTTCATAAAATATTGTAGTAAAAATGTGATATATAACATCGCTTATCGTGTTGATAGAGTGTAAAGTAAAAAATTTTTTGACATACGAAATACGACATACGAAATACGAGATTGAGAGGAGGTGAAATAAATGGTAGAAAAAAAAGAAGTTTCTGAAAAAAAAGAAATAGATACTAAAAAAGCTAAAAAAGTTAATGAGGAAAAGCAATCTAAACCTGAAATGAGTGCATCAGTGGAAATATTAGAAAAGGTAGAAAAGATGACCGTATTAGAATTAGCTGATTTAGTTAAAGCTTTAGAGGAAAAATTCGGAGTAACTGCTGCTATGCCGGTTGCCATACCTGGTAATGCTGGCGGTGCAGCTGCATCAGACGAGGTCAAAGAAGAAAAGACCGATTTTGAAGTAGTGTTAAAAGAAATAGGACCAAATAAGATTAAAGTAATAAAAGAAATAAGAACCATCACTGCTTTAGGTTTAAAAGAATCTAAAGACTTAGTGGATGGTGCGCCGAACACAGTAAAAGAACATGTAGACAAAAAAGAGGCCGAAGGAATAAAAGAAAAATTAGAAGCGGTTGGAGCAGTTGTAGAAATAAAATAGAAGATAGTTTTTGGCAATATCGAAGATACTCTTTAAATATTTTTAAAGAGGTTAGTGTAAACTTTAGTGGGGTAGTTAGATAATTTAAAGAGTATCTTCTTGCATTTTTTATTACTAAATGATATACTTATAATTTGCGGAAATATATAGCGCAGAGTATACAGCGTTTAGTGTGTAGGGTAAATCAATAAACTAAAAACGCAAACCGAAAGCGAAAAAGCATAAATATTATTTAAGAATTCAGGAGCCAGTAGTCAGAAATCAGAAGAATATGAAGCAAATTAACAAAGAATATATTTACATAATTTTTAATAATTCTGAATACCGGATTCTTACTCCTGGCTTCTATCTTACATACGAGATAAGAAAGATGAAGCTCAATAATTAAAACAATATATTTAAATTTTAAACTTTGAGCTATGGCTTTATATTTTTCATTTTTCATTTTTCATTATATACTATATACTAAAGGCTAATTTAATATTTTAATCATTATATAAAGGTTGGTGTTTTGCGGTGTACAATAAATATAAACAAGTAAAAAATTATTCCAAAATACCTGAATTATGTCCTATCCCCAATTTATTGGATATACAAAAAAAATCTTTTGAAGCTTTTTTACAAAGGTTCGTCCCGGCCGATAAAAGAAAGAACCAAGGGTTACAAGAAGTTTTTATAAATGTTTTTCCAATTCAAGACTTTACCGGTAATTTAATTTTAGATTTTATTAGTTATTCACTAGGGGAATGTAAAGATTCTGCTTACGGATGTTGGGAAAAAGGCGGAACTTATTCTGCTCCCTTAGAAGTTAAGATAAATTTAATTAGTAAGAAGACAGGTGAAATTAAAGAGCAAGATGTTTTTATGGGTGAGTTACCACTTATGACCGAAAACGGAGGTTTCGTTATTAACGGAGCAGAAAGGGTGATAGTAAATCAATTAATAAGATCTCCCGGTATTTATTTTGATGAAGAAAAAAACAGCGGAGATAGCAAATCATTGTATAAATTTAAAATTATACCTAATCGTGGATCCTGGTTAGAATTTGGATTTGATTCTTCCGATATGCTTTATGTTCGAATTGATAAAAAAAGGAAAATTCCAGCAACTACCCTATTAAGAGCGTTAGGATATGAAAACAATGAAGAGATAATGGAGCTTTTTGATTACGAAGAGGTTATAAAAGCAACTTTAGAAAAAGATAATACAGCCAATGAAAAAGAAGCCCTGATAGAATTGTTTAGAAGATTGAGACCCAGCGAACCTCCGACTGAAAGAAATACTCGTCAATTAATTTATAGATTGCTTTTTGATCCCAAAAGATATGATTTAGCAAAAGTCGGAAGATACAAAATAAATGGAAAATTAAACTTTGAAAATCGGATATTAGGTAAAATCGTAGCCGAAGACATTATTGATCCAAACAACAATAAAATAATTGTAAAGGCAGAAGAAAAAATCAATCAGAAAACATTTTCTGTAATAATTAACTCAGGAATTGAAAAGGTAAAAGTGTTGAATTCTGAGAATGAAACGGTAACTGTTTTTAATGAGAAGGATGAAGCTTTAATGCCAATTGTTGATAAACTGAGTGAGGGAATTAATGAAGGGATTATAAATGCGATTGTTGCTGAGGATATAATTAATCCAAAAACAGGTGAAGTAATTTGTAGTACCGGTGATAAATTATCCGATGCCTTAATATACAAAATAAAAAAATGTAAAGAAAAGGTAAAAATAAAAAAGGGTCCTTCGTTGACAAGAGAGGATATTGTTGCTTCTTTAAGGTATTTAGTCAATTTATATAGAGAAATTGGATATATAGATGACATTGATCATTTAGGGAATAGAAGGATAAAGACAGTTGGTGAGTTACTTCAGGATCAATTTTACATTGGATTAAGCAGGATGGAAAGAGTGATTCGGGAGAGGATGACTATCCAACCTGATGTTTCTGCTATTACTCCCCAAGCCTTGATAAACGCACGGCCATTATTGGCTACTATTCGACAGTTTTTTGGGAGCAGTCAGCTTTCTCAATTTATGGATCAGACCAATCCTTTATCTGAAATGGTAACTATAGTATTGTTAAAAGTAGATTGGATGTGAACTACCCCTAAAACTATATTCTTTTTTATTTTCTTCTTAGTTTTCTTTATTATTTTCTTATTAGCCAATTAAATTCTCCTTTCAGCATCTGAAACATTATATACTTTTCTTTTTTCTTGCTCCTACTGTTTTCTTGGGCCCTTTTCTGGTTCTCGCATTAGTTTTAGTTCTTTGACCCCTCACCGTCAATCCCTTCCGATGTCTTAGACCTCTATATGAACCTATATCCATAAGCCTTTTTATAGAGGTGGTAATTTCACTTCTACATTCTCCTTCTACTTTATAATTTTTATCAATAATTCCCTTTATCTTATTTATCTCTTCTTCGGTTAGATCTTTTGCCCTGGTATCCAAATTAACTTTTGATTCCTTTAGTATGGAACGAGCGCTGGTAATACCGATTCCATAGATATAAGTTAAAGCATATTCTATTCTCTTATTCCTAGGTAAGTCTACTCCGGCTATTCTAGCCATATCTTAATATATCCTCCTTTAAAATTATTTCCCCTGTCTCTGTTTGTGCTTTGGATTACTACAAATTACTCTTATTCTACCTTTTCTCTTTATTATTTTGCATTTTGCACACATTTTTTTAACTGATGATCTTACTTTCATCTATTTCTTTCCTCCATAAATAGTATAGCGTATAGCGTTATAGCACATAGCATAGTACAATTAAATAAAATTATCCTTTAAAATTTTTATTTAACTCTACCTCCTAAATTCTATCTCCTATATGTATGCTAAACGTTGTTCGATAATTTACTACATCTTTTCTTAATATTACAAATTTACAACTTGTAGCTAAAAACTTTTTATATACTTTACTATCATTTTATTTCTTTTCATCTTCTACAGGCAGACATAAGATCTTCTACCCCTACACCTAACTTCTTGTTTCTTTACGCTATGTAGACGTATTGCAATACGACTCTACACTTACATTCTGAATCCCTTTTTCCCAGCTATACGCTATTTTTATTAACGAGATACGAGATACGTGTTTGTTACAATCTATATACAATTCTACCTTGGGTTAAATCATAAGGTGACATTTCAATTTTCACTCTGTCTCCGGGTAATATTCTAATAAAATGCATCCTGATTTTACCTGAAATGTGGGCTAATATTTCGCAACCATTTTCCAGTTCAACCCGAAAAGTAGCATTTGGCAAGGACTGAATTACTTTGCCTTGCATTTCTATGCACTTTTCTTTTACCATCAACTATTCCTCCGCCTGAATTCTTTTTATTCAAACTATTTATCAACTGCAACTTATTTAAAGATTAGTAATCATTTCGTTACTAACTGCGGTTATGGCTATTCCAACTCTAAAGTAGTAATTCCCTCTTTTATATTTTCTAATATTTTATTTAAGGTGCTTACTGCTAATTTACAACTCTTTCTTATGTATTTAATTTCTTCAGGAGACTTTAAAATTACCATCAATCTATTTATGCATTCCTCGTAACACTTTCTTGATGGTTAAAAAAGCATTTTCACTTAAATTAGCATCTATCACTTTCAATAATTTTTTTTCTTTGTAATATTTTTTTAAAGGTACAGTTTGTTTATCAAATACTTTCAATCTATTCTTTATGGTCTCTTTTTTATCATCCTCTCGTTGATACAACTCTCCGCCACAAAGATCACAGGTATTATCTTTTTTTGGAGGATTAAATGACAAATTATAATTAATGCTACACTTTTTACACACTCTACGGCTAGATAACCTTTGTATTATTTCAGAGAAAGGTATCTCAAAATAAAATACATAATCAACATATTTATTGAGCTCTTTATTTAATTTCTCTAATGAATTTGCCTGTTCAATATTTCGGGGAAAGCCATCGAAAATATAACCATTTTTGCAATCTTCCTGCTTTATCCTTTCTTTTATTATTTCCAGAATAATATGGTCAGGAACTAAACCTCCCTTTCTCATAATATTCTCAACTTCTATACCCAGCTTATTATTTTTCTCTACTGCTTCTCTTAAGATTACACCTGTTGAAATTACCGGAATTTTGAATTCTGCCTGCAGCCTTTTTGCTACAGTTCCTTTTCCTCCACCTGGAGGACCTAACAATATCAACCTCATAACTTTCCCTTTCTTTTTAAATCGGTTATATTCTTTTAATCAACTTTTAGTTCAAAAACAACTGTTTTTTTGGTTAAATAGTTCACTAGTTTAATGCTACTATTTATATTAACCAATTAACTAGCTAACCAAGTAACTAATTAACGAACCTTATTAGTTTATAAAAACTATTTCTTAATAAATCCTTCATAATGCCTCATTAACATGTGTGATTCAATTTGTTGGACGGTTTCTAAAGCTACTCCAACCATAATTAACAAAGATGTTCCTCCGAAATAGAAAGTAGTAATACCAGTAATTTTTATTAAAATATTGGGTAGAATAGCAATTACGGCCAAAAATAGTGCACCGCTTAATGTAATACGAGTCATTATATGATCAATGTATACAGTAGTATTTTTCCCTGGTCTTATTCCGGGGATAAAACCTCCATATTTTTTCATATTGTCCGCCATATTAGCAGGATTAAAGGTAATTGCTGTATAAAAGAAAGTAAACAGTATAATTAATATAGTATACGAAATTAGATATAATGGCTGTCCCGGTGAAAGAGCATCAGACATACTTTTCATAAAAGGCAAATTTTGAAAAAATTGTGCAATAGTAGCTGGGAAAAGTAATATTGCTGAGGCAAATATTATCGGAATAACTCCAGCTTGATTTACCCGTAAGGGAATATGGGTCCCTTGGCCACCATACATTCTACGGCCTATAACTCTTTTTGCATACTGAACCGGTATCCTTCTCTGTCCTTTTTGAATGGCAATAACTCCTCCAACAACAAGTATAGAGACTATGATTAAACTTACCATTGGTAAAATACCAATTTCTCCAACTTGAAAAAGTTTAGCAGTTTGCACGAGCTGAGTAGGAATTCTGGCAATAATTCCAGCAAAAATAATTATAGAAATTCCATTACCAATACCAAAATCAGTAATTTCTTCACCCAGCCACATTAAAAAGCAAGTGCCTGCGGTAAGAGTAATTAATAATAAGAATCTGAAACCAAACCCCGAAATCATTAATACTCCCATGTTTTGCAGCCAAACACTTATTCCAAACGCCTGTATAATAGCTAAAAATACTGTTGAATAACGAGTTATTTTGGTAATTTTGGTCCTGCCTTCTTCCCCTTCTTTAGCCCATTGTTCCAAAATGGGAACTACAGCTTGCAAAAGACTCATAATAATAGAAGCATTAATATAGGGCATTATTCCTAAAGCAAAAACAGAAAAACGGCTTAATGCTCCTCCGGCAAAAAGATCAAAAAACCCCAATATTCCTCCCTGAGCAAATAGATTAGCCATTGCTTCTTTATCTATACCTGGTAAAGGCAAATGACTCCCTAGTCTAACTACAACCAACATTCCTAAAGTAAAAAGTAATCTTTTCTTTAAATCAGGAATTTTAAATAAATTACGAAATGTTTCTAACAATTATACCACCTCTATCTTCCCACCAACTGATTCAATCTCACTGATCGCTTTTTGGCTAAATTTATTTGCTTTGATAGTTAATTTCTTATTTAAGCCACCTTTAGCTAATATTTTTACTCCATACCCTAATTTTTTTATAATTCCTTTATCAATTAATTCTTTCTGGGTAACTACATCGCCATCTTTAAATATATCTAATCGTCCAATATTTACGATACTATAATTTTTTTTGAATACACTGGTAAAGCCTCTTTTGGGAACTCTTCTATAGAGAGGCATCTGACCGCCTTCGAAACCCGGTCTGACTCCACCACCCGAACGAGAATTTTGCCCCTTTGAGCCTCGACAGGAAGTCTTACCATGCCCTGAACCACAACCTCTGCCTACTCTCTTGCGCTTTTTAACTGATTTAGGTGCCGGGTATAAATTATTTAATTTCATTGCTTGTTACCTCCCTTGGTTGTAATCGTTGGCCATACATTTCCAACATACTTTTTCCTCTTAATTTTGCTACGTTTTTTGCATCCTTTAAATTTGTAAGAGCATCCATAGTAGCTTTGGCAATATTTAAATTATTATCACTTCCTAAGGACTTAGTTAAAATATTTTGATATCCTGCTGCTTCTAATATCGCTCGAACAGCACCACCAGCAATAACTCCGGTTCCAGGAGAGGCTGGTTTCATAAAAACCTTAGCAGCTCCATATCGTCCTATAATTGTATAAGGGATAGTTCCTTTTTTTATTCTTAATTTTATCAAATCCTTCTTTGCTCTTGCCGCCCCTTTTTTAATTGCCTCAGAAACGTCTTTGGCTTTCCCATAGCCTATACCTACTATTCCTTCACCATTCCCCACTACGACCATAGCAGAAAAACCAAATCTCCTTCCACCTTTTACAACTTTACTTACCCTATTTACAAAAACAACTGTCTCGTTTAATTCTAAACCTTCAGGGTCTATTTTTAGCACTTATCCACCTCCTCTCCCATTTTTTCTTAATATAACTTTTGGTTCTAAATATTTTTTGTTAAATTTCTCTTCTCTTTAAATTTATATTAAAAAATATCTTTTCAAATAATTTTTTAGACTAAAAAACTATCTTTCCTTTTCTAGCACCCTCTGCTACGGCCTTTACTCTACCGTGATAGAGGTAACCTCCTCGGTCGAACACTACTTTTTTTATGCTCTTTTCCTCTAACTTTTTAGCTAACAAGCTGCCAAGCTCTCTAGCGGCCTTCATATTCCCCTGGTATTTTTCTTTTTTCTTTATTTCTGGGTCGAGTGTAGATAGAGAAACTAAAGTTATTCCTTCCTTATCATCAATTACTTGAGCATATATATGCTTTAGGCTCCTAAAAATACATAGGCGTGGCCTTTCGCTACTACCGGATATATTTTTACGTACTCTTTTGTGTCTTTTGATTCTAGCCAATCTTTTGTCTATTTCAGTCAATATTAGCACTCCCTTCCTATAAAATAATCATTAATAAATAGTCGTTAGTAAAGCACAAAATGCAAGATAAATTAGTTAATTGTCTTCTAGTTAGATATTTAGCTATTTTAATACCAATATATATTAACCAATTAACCAGCTAACTAAGTAACTAACTAACGAATCAAATTAGTTTATATTGATTATTTTGCGCCAGTTTTACCTACTTTTCTTCTCACTACTTCGTCGATATATCTTATTCCTTTCCCTTTATATGGTTCCGGTTTCCTTAATAATCTTATTTTAGCAGCAGTTTCCCCTACCAACTGTTTATCAATGCCTTTTATTTTAATTATCTTCTGTTTTTCCACTTCAAATTCTATTCCTTTAGGTGGTTCTATACTTATGGGGCGAGAATAACCTATCTGAATCACCATTTTCCCATCTTCAAGAACAGCTCGGTAACCTACTCCCTGTATTTCCAAGATTTTTTCAAAACCTGAAGAAACTCCCTTTACCATATTATTTATTAAAGCTCGACTTAATCCATGTAAAGATCTGTGAAATCTACCATCGGAAGGCCTGGAAATATAAATTTTATCCTCTTCTATCTTTACTTGGATATCTGGATGGATGTTTATCTCTAAAGTGCCTCTTTCTCCGGATACCTTTATTTTATTATTATTTAATTCAACTTTAACTTCTTTAGGAATGGTGATTGGCATCTTCCCTATCCTGGACATATAAAACCTCCTCTTTTCGTATTACCTATCGCGATTATTAGTGTATATAATACATCGTGTAATGTAGGGGTTGGATTTATCCAACCCGAGTTTTGTTTTGATAATTCATTAACGGGCTCGATGAATCGATCCCTCTTGTATATTATATTATTAAATTTTCTTTTTACTACACGCTGAACGCTGTACGCTATACGCTAGTTCTTTTTCACTATATACTAATTTATAATTACCAAATATAACAAATTACTTCTCCGCCAAGATGACGCTGTAGAGCCTCTTTACCAGTCATTATACCTTTAGAGGTAGAAATTATAGCGATCCCAAGACCGCCTAATACTTCTGGTATCTCGTCTTTTTTTACATAGACTCTCAACCCAGGCTTACTAATTCTTTTAAGATTATTAATAGTCTTTTCTTTATTAATATATTTTAAATAGATGGTCAATTGACCTTGTTTGCTATCCGCTCTATATCTATAATCTCTAATAAAACCTTCGTCTTTCAATATACGAGAAACTTCTAATTTTAACTTTGATGATGGTACAATTAAAGAATCATGCCGCACCTTATTGGCATTTCGAATTCTAGTTAGCATATCAGCAACAGGATCCGTTACAACACTCATATATAATATCCTCCTCTCTTTTAACTCCAACTCATTATAGTAGACTTCGTTAAATATATCTTCACCAGCTTGACTTAGTGACCCCTGGCAATTCTCCCTTATGGGCCATTGCTCTGAAACATATTCTGCATATACCAAATTTTCGCATATAGCCTCGAGGTCTTCCGCAAATATTACAACGAAAATATTTCCTTACTTTGTATCTGGGTTCTTTTTTAGCTTTTACTACTAGGGCTGTTTTAGCCACACTATTTCCTCCTTTTTACTACCTAATATGACTTACTTATTTCTAGAATTATAGCGTTTACGCTTTTCACTTTGCGTTTTTAGTTTTTTGTTTTATCCTATACGCTACACGCTCTACGCTCTATGCTATTTTTTAAAAGGAGCACCCATTAATTCTAAAAGGGCTTTCCCTTCTTCGTCATTTAAGGCACTTGTTACAATGGTAATATTCATTCCTAAAGTATTGGTAACCTGATCAAAATCTATCTCGGGAAAAATTAACTGTTCTTTTACACCTATAGTATAATTCCCTCTTCCATCAAAAGAATCTGAGGGAATACCTCTAAAATCTCGAATTCTGGCGATAGCTATATTAATAAACTTATCTAAGAATTCATACATTCTATCACTCCGTAAAGTAACTTTGCAACCTATTGGCATATCCTTTCTAACTCCAAAATTAGATATAGATTTTTTGGCCCGAGTAATGATAGGTTTTTGTCCGCTAATAACAGTTAATTCCTTGACTGCTTCATCCATAATTTTTGAGTCTTTTGTAGCACTTCCTAACCCAATATTAATTACTGTTTTCTGCAATCTGGGAACGGCCATCACGCTTTTATATTTAAACTTTTTCATCATCTCTGGTACAACTTGTTTCAAATATTTATCTTTCAATCGGGGCATAGTTCAACCTCCTAAACCTTATCTATTATTTCTCCGCATTTTTTACACACTCTCACTCTTTTGGCCTCTTTAATCCTCTCTCTTCTAATGGCAGTAGGCTTATTACATTTATTGCAAATTAATCTGATGTTAGAAATATGCAATGCGCCTTCCTGTTTAATTATTCCGCCTTGAGGAGATTTTTGGGTAGGTTTAGAGTGCTTCTTTAAAAAATTAACACCTTCAACTATCACTTGCATCTTCTTGGGAAAAATACGAACAATTTTTCCTTTTTTGCCTTTATCTTCTCCGATGATAATTAATACTTTATCACCTTTTTTAAAACCAATCTTATCGTTAACCAAATTGCTATCCCTCCCTTTCTATACTACCTCAGGCGCTAGTGAAATTATCTTCATAAAATTTTTATTTCTTAACTCTCGAGCAACTGGTCCAAATATTCTTGTTCCAACCGGTTCATTCTGATTACTAATAACAACTGCTGCATTATCGTCAAACCTAATATAAGAACCATCTGATCGACCAAGTTCTTTCCTGGTTCTTACAACAACCGCCTTAACAACTTCACCTTTTTTGCAGGTTCCTCCCACTGCTGCAACCTTAACTGAGGCAACAATAATGTCTCCTATCCTAGCATATCTCCTACGGGAACCGCCTAAAACTTTTATACATTGTATTTCTTTAGCACCCGAGTTATCCGCAACAAATAAACGTGTTTGCATCTGTATCATTTTAACTACCTTCTCTCCTTAATCATTATTTAGTATATAGTCGTTAGTGAATAGTAATTCGTATCGAGTATCGCGTTCGGAGCACGGCAATCTCGATATACAACTAAAAAGTTAAAGCCAAAAGCGAAAAACCATAATTCAAAACTCAAAACTCAAAACTTTTTCTTTGATTTTTTATTTTGAGTTATAGTTTTACATTTTGCGCTTTTCATTTTTCGTTTTATTACTAAATACTATTCACTATTTAATCTGAATTTTCTTATTTCGCTTTTTCTAATATTTCCGTAACTCTCCATCTTTTTCTTTTGCTTAAAGGTCGAGTTTCAGCAATTTTGACTTTATCGCCGATATTACAGATATCTTTTTCATCATGTGCCATAAATTTACTTGTTTTTTTTATCCTTTTTTTGTAAAGAGGATGTGATACCAGGTATTCAACTTTTACCACTACGCTCTTTTCCATACCGTCACTTACAACTTTTCCAATTTTTGTTTTAATTTTTTCCCCGGACAGCATTTAACCCTCCTTTTTATCTTAATTTAATTTATTTTTTTCTAATTCAATTTCTCTTAAAATTGTTTTTGCTCTGGCAATATTATGCCTTACTTCTTTTATTCTCATAGAATTACCTAATTGTCCTGTAACAACTTGAAATCTCAAACTAAATAATTCGTCTTTAAAATCAGTCAGTTTCTTTT
>ASPC01000046.1 GCA_000405345.1 Atribacteria bacterium SCGC AAA255-N14 | reverse complement strand
AGTTTAGTGTAAGAATTTTTAGATGATCATATTTATTAATATGTAAAAGAATACTGGTTATAGGAGAGAGGAAATATTTTATGAAAATTAAGAAAAGAACAATCTTTTTTATCTTTTTGTTTATTGTTATTATCGGTTTATTGGCATTTCGAATTGTCGATAGATTGAATGTAAAACAGCAGGAAGAAGTTCAGAAATCACAAATAGAAGAAGAAATCATTATTCCGGTAAGAACTGCCCTGGTGGAAAAAGGGGAAGTTAATTCTTTTTTAAAAGTTACCGGTGTGGTGGAAGCGAATGAAACGGTAAGAGTGACTTCTGAAATAATGGGACAGGCTAAAGAGGTCAAAGTAAAAAATGGTGAAGAGGTTAAAAGGGGAGATATACTCATTACCCTTGGTGATGAGCAAATAAAAATTCAGGTGGCACAAGCTCAGGCAACGTTGGATTCTGTCCAGGCTTCTTCTGATAAAATCAAATCCGGGGCACGTCCTCAGGTGATTAAGCAGGCAGAATCAGCCCTGCTTCAAGCCAAAATGAATCGGGATAGCGTAGAGGAAAATTATCTGAGAATGAAAAAACTTTTTACCGAAAAGGCAATATCCGAACAACAATATGAACAGGCGAAAAATCAATATGAGATTGCCGATGTGCAGTATCAGTCAGCCCAGGAGAGTTATGAATTAGTCATAGAAGGCGCGGCGGAAGAAGATATAAAATCAGTCGAAGCTCAAGTTAGACAGGCCAAGGCAGCTTTGGATATGGCCAGGTATCAATTGAAAAATACACAGATTACTGCTCCCATTAGCGGTAAAGTGACTTCCATTTCCGTAAGTTCAGGTGAGATGATTTCTCCTTCCATACCTTTATTGTCCATCATAGATGTAAGCAGGATATTTGTTAAAGTAGGAATTTCAGAGAAAGACATTTCTAAAATAAAAGAAGGTCAAAAAGTGAGCCTTGAAATTGATGCCTTTCCGGAAGAAAAATTCCGGGGAGAAGTTGTTTCCAAAGGTGTGGCGGTCGATCAAATCAGTAAGACGCTGGAGGTAAAAATTGAAATACTTCAATCGGAAGTGGATATTCCTATTGGTGTTTTTGCCCGGGGAGATATTCTTGTAAAAACCAATCAGAATGCATTAATCGTTCCTTCCAGTGCTTTGACCAGAAAAAAGGGCGGGATATATGTTTACGTGATTGAAGAGGGAGTAGCCAGACAAAAAGAAGTTGTTTTAGGCATTATTCAGGATGAACGGGTAGAGATATTGGATGGACTGTCAGAAAAAGAAGAAATTGTTGTTCTAGGTAATCAAGAGTTGGAAGATGGATTAAAAGTAAACGTACTGGGTAAGGAGGAATAGAATTGAATTTACCTAATTTTTCGGTTAACC
Organism: Atribacteria bacterium SCGC AAA255-N14; assembly: GCA_000405345.1. Next base: position 6,875 of record ASPC01000046.1, on the reverse strand, counting down.
GACCGGTTACTATTTTAATGCTTTTTATCGGATTAATTTTGATAGGACTTATATCATATCAGAATTTAGGATTGGATTTATTGCCTGACTTATCCTTTCCCATGTCAGCCATTATCGTTTCCTATTCGGGAGTAGCTCCCCAGGAAATAGAAAATATGGTTACGATACCTCTGGAAGAAGCGGTAGGTACTATTCAGGGTGTGAAAAAAATTTCCTCTTATTCCCGGGAGGGAAGCTCTCTTGTTTTGATGGAATTTAACTGGGGTACAGATATGGATGTCAGTGCTTTGAATATTCGGGAAAAGATTGACCAGATCAAAGGATTTCTTCCCGATGATGCCAGTGATCCGATGGTCATTAAATTTGACCCCTCACTGATGCCGATTCTGGTTTTAGGAATAGATTCGGAGGAGAGAGATTTACAAAAATTACAGGAATATGCGGAAGATATAATCAAACCCCGTCTGGAAAGAATGGAAGAGGTTGCCAGCGTTACGATTAATGGTGGTTTGGATAGAGAAATACTGGTTTCGATTGATAGTGATAAACTCCGTTCCAATCAGTTAAGCTTTAGTCAGGTGACTGCTGCTTTGGCCGGAGAAAATGTTAATTTACCTGCAGGAACACTAAGGGAAGGCACCATTAATTTTCTTATCAGGACTTTGGGAAGATTTGAAAGCACTCAAGATATCGAAGAAATATTAATCTCTAATATTCGGGGAAAAAAAATTTATTTAGGTGATATTGCCAAGGTTGAAGATACCTTTAAGGAAAGAAATTCAATTACCTATGTAAACGGAAAACCCGGTATTATGGTGAGCTTACAGAAAGAATCGGGCAAAAATACGGTTACTGTAGCCAAAAGGGTATTTAAGGAGCTAGAGATTATTCAAAAATTACTGCCTGCCGATATATCTATCATCCCGGTTTTTGATTCTTCCGATTTCATCAAAAAGACCATATCGCAAGTAGGATGGGTGGCTTTATACGGGGCGATTATAGCGGTGTTTGTACTATTCTTTTTCCTGGGTAATTTAAGCAGTACATTAATTATTAGTTTTGCCATACCTATTTCTTTGATTTTTACTTTTACTCTGCTTTATTTTTCCAATTTAACTTTGAATATGATGACTCTGGGAGGTTTAGCCCTGGGAATCGGTATGATGGTGGATAATTCCATTGTCGTTTTGGAAAATATATTTAGGTATAGAGAATTTGGAACCGATATTAAAGAATCTGCTTTTTTGGGTGCAAGCGAAGTAGGCACGGCGATTTCTGCTTCCACTTTTACTACCATTGCTGTATTTTTACCTATTTTATATGTTCAGGGAATTGCCAGTGAATTATTTAGGTCTATGGGGTATACCATTACTTTTTCTCTTTTAACTTCTTTGTTGGTGGCCTTAACCCTTGTTCCCATGCTTTCTTCAAAAATTTTACGCTTTAAAGTAAAGGATAATAGCTCATCTACTTCTAAAGAAAATTTGGTTCAAAATTCTCTGAGTCATGGTGGAAGAATTTTTAATTTTGTGAGAGAAGAATATAGTAGATTGATTAGCTGGTCTTTAAGACATCGGGGCATTGTATTTATTCTGGCAGTGATTATTTTTGTCGGGTCCATCATGTTAATACCCTTTGTAGGAACAGAGTTCATGCCATCGAGCGACCAGGGACAATTTAATATTAATATTACTTTACCTACCGGGACGAATCTGGAAACTACCAGAGAAGTAGTAAGTGAAGTGGAAAAAATTGTTTTAGAAATACCGGAAATAAAAAGTATGTTAACTACTGCAGGAGAGGGTTCCGGTGGCATGGGATTTAGTACCGAAGGTGGCAACAGTGGCACCATTATGGTTAATCTGGTAGATCAAAATAAGAGAGAAAGAAATATGGCGCAGATTATTAACGAATTAAGGCAAAAAATTGGTACTTATCCGGATGCCCAAATAAAATTTTCAGAACAAGGTTTTACATTTTCCTCCGGGTCGGATTTAGAAGTAAAAATATCCGGTGATTCGCTGGATGAATTGGAAAACATTGCCAACCGTATTGTGATATCGATAACAGAAGTAGAAGGAGTGTATGACCTGGAGAGCAGTGTAGAAGATGTACGTCCGGAATTACATGTGAATATTGACCGCGAAAAAGCAAATCTCTATGGTTTAAATACTGCTCAGATTGCCTCTACCGTTCATGATGCTCTTTTGGGTAGAGTTGCCAGTATTTATCAGGAAAAAGGAGAACAAATTGATATACGGATTAGATTGGAGGAGGAAGATAGAAACAGTATAAAGGAAGTAGAAAATCTTCTGATTAGCTCCAGTGTTGGATTACAGATTCCTTTAAAAGAAATTGCAGAAGTTATAGTGGGTTCCGGGCCCAAAGGGATTGACCGCGAAAATCAACAGCGGGTAGTGAATGTATCCGGAAATATCAGTGGTCGTGTTTTAGGGAAAGTGATTCAGGATGCTCAGCAGAAATTGGAAAAATTAGTATTGCCCGAGGATTATCGCTATGAATTTAGTGGACAAAACAAAGAAATGCAAGAGTCATTTTTGCAGCTTGCCCTGGCATTGGTTTTATCCATTATTCTGGTTTATATGATTATTGCTGCTCAGTTTGAATCCCTTTTAATGCCCCTTGCTGTTATGTTTTCTGTTCCCTTTTCTTTAATAGGAGTTGTTTTGGCATTATTACTGACAGACAAAAGTTTGAATGTGCTTTCTTATATCGGTATTATCATGCTGGTAGGGATCGTGGTCAATAACAGTATCGTTTTGATTGATTATATTAATCAGCTTCGACAAAAGGGTATGGAAAGGAAAGAAGCCATTATTTTAGGAGGGGAAACCCGTTTAAGACCTATTTTAATGACCATGTTTACCACGGTTCTTGCTCTGGTTCCCATGGCAATAGGTATCGGTGAAGGCGCGGAGCTTCGGGCGCCGATGGCGATTACCATCATCGGAGGTTTGAGTTCATCCACCTTTTTGTCATTGATTATTGTTCCCATTTTTTATACTTTTTTGGATGATTTAAGCCAAAAAATAACTGGAAAAGGAAAGGTAAAAAACTAATAAAAAAAAGAGCCGAAGAGGAATAGCTAATGAAAACTAAAAAAGGCTTTACCTTACTTGCCGAAACTTTTTATATTCAAGGATATGGAGCCGATGGTTTACTTCCCAATATACTTACAGTAAAAAAATAATTAGTCATCTGATAGGTAAGGTGCGTGCTTTTTCTTTTATTATTTTGTAAATGATGCAGAAAACTTTCAACAAATGATACCCTTAGTTGTAGACCCTGCAATACCATAATATTCATTTTCAGTAATTTTTTATCAAATTATTTTTCTAAAAAAGAAGGATTTTTAAAAGTTTTGTTATATGTAATTATTAAGAGTAAGAATAAAATTTAAAAGTAATGAGGAGGAGTATTACATGTAAAAAATCTTTTTAATTATTAAAGACTATCTGTTGCCTTTTTCTTTAAAAATATTTTATAGTTTTAAAAAAAGCTTATAAATTCTAATTTTAAGGTATATATGCGATAATTTTTATTTTTAGGATTATTGACCAACAATAAAGCGGTTAGACACATTCCCACATCCCCACCACAAATCTTCCAATAAATCTACAAAAAAAATCCTAAGAGTCTTAGATCGAATAAAAGATTTCACATTTTGTAAAAATTAATTAGCATTAATAGGAAGTTATTAACATTGTTCCTCTTCCACCGTGTTTACCTGACACCTATAAGGAGGGGTTGCCTATGATAAACCAAGACTGGCTCCCCGTTTACAGGTATCGGAGGAGTCGACTGATACCATCTCAATTACCTGGCAGACTTAAAACAAAGGAGGTGATAAAAAATGGCTAAATTTTTAGTTATTCATCCGGTAGGTAAGGAGTTAACTACGGAGGCTGCTACACCTTTTATGAAGGCATTGAAGGCAAATCACACAGTTGATGCTTATTGGATTGGAAGTCGGTATGTACGTGAGAAAGGCAAAGTATATTGCGAATTTGATGCAAAAAATGCTGAATCTATCCGTCAAGTCCTCGCTAAAGCAAATAAAATTGCGGGAGAATTGCCCACAGAAGGGATTTATAAGATCGATCTGATGGTTAACTCCGAAGACTTTAGATAATTTTAATTTACAAAGCCCGCCAAAATTAAATATTACAAAAGAAAATATTAATAAATAAAGAGGTGAATAACTCATGATTGATGCAGAAGTGTTTTGGAATAATGTTAGTGCCTATAATGTTTCAATTTTCCCTATGCAAATAATTACACTGGTCGTAGCAGTTATACTAACCTATTTGTTATTTGTCAGACCCAGCGCCGGTATAAATAAAATAATGAAAGCTTATTTGTCTTTTACCTTTGTTTGGCTTGTATTCATGTTTCCATTTGAGGGGTCTTTAAAATAGGCTTTGGTTTAGTGCATCTGGTAATAGCAATACTCTTTTTTATAGATATATTTACGGGAAAAATTGAATTTAAATTTCCGGAGACAAGTGGTAAAAGATACTTCATGCTTTTTTTGATTTTTTCTGCCTTTGCCCTTTATCCTTTGATTGAATATATGAGCGGATATCTTTATCCAAAAATTCTATTATTTGGTGTAGCACCTTGTCCTACAACTATATTTTCTCTGGCATTGCTAATAGGAGCAGTACCAAAAGTAGGTAAAATAATTTTTATTTTACTTATATTTCCAGCCATTTTCTCTGGTCTTTCTACGCCAACAATGCTTGGGCTTTGGGCAGATTTATTATTGCTTTTTACAGGGGTTACGGTTTAATTACTTTGATAAAGAATTGGAAGCTTATCGGGAAAGGATAAAATAATTATCAAAAAATTTTGGCGGGCTTTGGAAATCTGTGTGAGGAAATAGGATTAAATGTTTAAAAAAGAAAAAATGTTAGCTCTAACTAAATTATTTTTAAAATTATCAATTACCCTAATTCTCACCCTTAATCTAATTTCTTCCCCCAATTCTACTATTCTTGCCTCAGAGACGATTAATCTAAAAGATTATATTAAAGATAAATTCCCTTCGGTAATATATAATATTTACCTCGCCTCTTTAGATGAACTTGACCCATATGAAAAAGAATTTATTGACATTTTGCAAAATCTGCTAGAAGATACCCAAAGATATTATGCTAAAGAAGTCTATAATAATGGTTTTACTCAAGAACTTCTCGAAAAAGCAAGAGAGGAAATAATAATAGAAGAATCTTTAACTAAAGTTGAAGAAAAGATAAGTGAAAAATTGCCCACAGTTAGCAAGGAAATTGAGCCGCTACCATCCAGAATAGAAAAATTATCTCTTAAAGAAAAAATAGCTTATCGTTTTATCATAAATGAAAAAAATACTTATAAAGACTGGTATAATAGATTTGTATTTTGTGGTGTAGATTTGGACCGCTCTCGAAGAGTAATATCTCGAATAAAGAATTTTTACCATTGGTGTGATGAATGGTCAAAGGAAGGAGAAAATCTGGAAAATCTTGCTCAAGAGGCTCTTTCTGCAGAAAATATTTATACTGCAATATATTTATTTCATGAAGCAGCGGGGTGTTTTTTTGTTGGCCAGTTTCCTTATTATATAGATATTAAAAAGAAAAATGAAGCTCAGGAAAGAGCAAGAGAAAATTATAAACGTGCCCTTGAATTATATCCCGAAGAAAAAAGGCCAATAAGAATAGAAATACCCTTTCGAGAGACTTTCATTCCTGCTTATCTCCGACTTTGTAGCCAGCCAGATAGACCTCTTGTAGTTCTTATCAACTCACTTGACAGTATAAAAGAAATTGAAAATCACTATTTAGGGAATCTATTAGTAGAGGCCGGTTTTAATGTTTTTTCTTTCGATGGTCCAGGCCAAGGAGAAATGTGGAAAAATATGAAAATGATCCCTGACTATGAAAAAACCATTAGCACTATTATTAACTGGTTTGAAGAGGATAATAAATACAATATTGATCTTAAAAAAATAGCAACTTATGGCATAAGCCTTGGGGGATATTTTTCATTTCGAGCAGCTGCTCTGGATAAAAGAATTTGTTGTACTGTGGTAATTAGCGCACCCGGTTATTTCCCCACTCTTTCAGAATTGAAAAAAATAAAAAGGGGACTTTTTTATACTACCGGCGCAAATAGTCTAAAAGAAGTTAAATTTTTATGGGGTGAAATAAATATTGAAGAAGTACCACAACTTGACCGTCCCCTTCTTTTAATCTACGGAGAAGAAGATAAGCTCTTTCCCCTAGAACATGCTTATTACCTTATGGATTGGGCAGTAGGAGAAAAAGAATTAAAATCCTACCCTGAAGGCGAGCATGCTTGTATTAATTTTTTAGATGAAGTAGTCCCCTATTCCATTGACTGGCTCAGAAAACATTTATCGGAATAACTAACTATAAATAGGAACACATCCCATTTTCTTAGATAATTAATATTTTAATTTTAAATTAGAGAAATAGGGAAGGTGTCTCAGGTCAATATTCCGATTACTTTTTCTAACTTTTCGTAATGCTTTGATTGTGGTACTGTTACCTTGAGAAGAAAAGAGTTAAGGTAGAAAATATTTATAATTTTAAGGCCTTTTGACATTTTACTAAAAGGCTTTTTTGTTTTATTATAGATTATATTCCAGAAAAAGAAGGATTTTTAATAAGCAGTGTAGTATATAATATATAAAGATATTTTAAGCTGATATTTATATTCTAAAATAAAAATAACCAAATATATATAATTTTGAATAAATTTAACATTGTAACCTGTATAAAGGTAACAGGAGAGACCTTTTCTTTTAAAGAGAAAAGGAGCCGAAGAGGCAAGGTACTAAAAGTATCCAA
>ASPC01000045.1 GCA_000405345.1 Atribacteria bacterium SCGC AAA255-N14 | reverse complement strand
TTATGGGGAAGATGTTCCTCCTCTTGATTTTACCCAATTTCATATCGCCTGTCTTTCGGGTAATAATGGTCAGGGGAAATCCGCCCTTCTGGATGCTTTAACCTGGGCAGTATGGGGAGAAGGAAGAAAAGCCAGCCAGGAAAAAAAAGCCGATAACAGCCTTCTGCGGATAGGCCAGAAAGATATGCAGGTGGAATTTGTGTTCGATTTAGAAGGGGACAGATACCGCATTATTAGAACTTTTTCTCTTGCCCCAAAAAGTTCCCGCCCCGGTTTAGAATTTCAGGTTTTTAACCAAGAAAATAATGAATATATTTCTCTCACCTGTCCTTCTATTCGAAAAACCCAGGAAAAAATTACTAAAACTCTGAGGATAGATTATCAGACCTTTATCAATTCCGCTTTCATACTTCAAGGACGAATAGATGAATTTAGCCGAAAGAGCGCCCGGGAAAGGAAAGAAATTTTATCCGAGATTATAGGGCTTTCCCGTTATGATGAACTGGCTAATCTGGCCAAGTTCCATCTTAGGGAAATTAATAATATTATTATGACCAAAGAAAGCAGATTGGAATATATTTATCAGGAGACAGCCAACCTTGATTTCTATAAAGAGAAGATAAAGGAATTGTCCGAAAGTTATAAAGAAATTTCCCAGAAGATAAAGACAGAAGAAGTAAAGGTGGGTAAATTAAAAGAGGAGATAAATACCTTAAAACACAAAAGTGAACAATGCGCCGAATTGGAAAGCCGAATAGAGCAGTATAGACATGAAATTGTGCGGGGGCAAAAACAGATTGAATTAAGAAAGAAAGAAATTATCGATGGCGAGAAAATAATTTCTCAAAAAGAGAAAGTTTTAAATGATTTCAAAAATTATCTGAAATTTAATACTGAGAATAATGAATTTAGCCGAAAGCTCCAAAGAATCAGGAAAATAGAAGAAGAAAAGATTCTTACCGGGAGAAAGATAGAAAATGAGCGGGCAGATTTGGAAGTAGAAGTTAGAAATAAAAAGGACAGACATAAAGATTTAAAGATGAAGGCTGAGCAGGAGATAAAAAACAGGAATAAGGTTTTAGAATTAGAAAAAAAGATGGAAGAGATAAAGTTACTCGAAGAGCAGAGAGAAGAAATTCGCCAAAAAGGCAGCGAACTTAATATAGAAATAAATAGTGTTAAAGGTCAGATAGAAGGGCTAGAAAAAGACAATAAAGATAATCAAGAAAAATTGCGTCTGTTAAGAGAGAATCCGGAGGGAGAATGCCCTTTATGTGAGACAAAATTAAATGCAGAAAGAAAGAGGAAGATTGAAGATAATATAAATATTGGAATTGGTTTAAATCTCAAAAAGATAGAGAAATTAAAAAAAGAGACGGAGGAATCGGACAAACAGAAAGATAGATTGGCGAAAAAATGGAGAGAGATTAACCAGAGTTTAAAAGATAAAGATATCTGGCAGCAGGATTTAAGCAAGGCACATTTTGAATACGAAGAATCTCAGCAAGCCGCAAAACTGATGGTTGGCTTGCAGGAGGAGATTAAAAAATTAGAAAAAATTATTCAGGAGAAGAACTACGCCCCGGAAGAGCAGAAAAGATTAAAAGAATTTGAAGGACAGATAAAAAAAATTGATTATGATGAAACAAGGCACCATCAGTTAAGTCGCAAAATTGAAGAATTAAGCAATTCTCCTCTGGAAAAAGCAAAATTGGAAGAAGCAGAGAAGAAGATTGATTCTTTAAGAGAGGGGTTGAACGAATTAAGCGAAAATTATCAACAGAAAGAATTAAATTTAAAAGATTTGGAGAAGAAGAAAGAGAAAATTATAGTGGAATTAAAAGAACTTCCTTTCCTGAAAGAGAAATTAGTCCAAGAGGAACAGATATTAAATTCTGACCAGACCTTTAAAGATAAAATTTTAGAAGAAAGGGGAGGGTATCAGAGCAAATTCGACCAGTGTCTTAAATTGGGAAAAGAGAAGAAAGAGATAGGTAAAGAATTAGAGAAAAACAAGAGAGAACAGAATATTTATGAGAAGCTGATTGTAGCTTTTGGGAAGAATGGAATTCAGGCACTGATTATTGAAAATGTTTTGCCGGAAATAGAAGAAGAAGCCAATGACCTGTTAGCAAAACTAACCAATAATAGTACTCAAATTTCTATCGAATCTCTCCGTGATTTAAAGAGTGGAGGCATAAAAGAAACCTTAGATATCAAAATAAGTGATGAATTAGGAACTCGTGATTATGAACTGTATAGCGGAGGAGAGGCCTTTCGGATAGATTTTTCTTTAAGAATTGCCCTATCCAAGTTACTGACCAGAAGGGCAGGGACTAAGCTAAGGACTCTGGTTATGGATGAGGGATTTGGTACTCAGGATGAAGAAGGCATAGATAATCTGGTACAGGCTATTCAATCTATAAGTGAAGATTTTGATAAAATATTAGTTATCACTCATCTGGAATCGCTAAGGGGCGCCTTCCCGGTAAGAATCGAGGTAACCAAGCTTCCCGAAATTGGTTCTCGGTTCGAGATTATAAAAAATTAAAGTAGTTATTCAGTATATAGCCATTATTATGACTATCTTTAAAGATTTTTTGAAAATTATCTCGAATATAGTTATAATAAAAAATAAAAAACTCAAAAGGATACAATATGAGCGTTAAGTATGAATTATTTGGGACAACTCCAGAAGGGGAAAAAGTCGGAAAATTCATTTTAAATAACTCCAAAGGGATTACGGCCACGGTAATGAGCCTGGGTGGTACCGTCATATCCCTTAAAATGCCTGACCGAGAAGGAGAAATTAAAGAAGTAACTCTCGGGTTTGATCATATTCAACAATATTTGGCCGGTCATTCTTATTTTGGTGCCGTAATCGGTCGTTTTGCTAATCGTATCGCCAAAGGAGTTTTTCAGTTGGATGGTGTTAGATATTATCTTGCCCGTAATGACAATGGTCTGAATCACCTGCATGGCGGGAACAAGGGATTTGATAAGGTTGTCTGGCAAGCCGAGAGTTTCAAAGACAATACTTCAACCGAGGTGGCCTTCTCTTACCTCAGTTCGGATGGAGAGGAAGGATACCCTGGAAATCTAAGAGTGATAGTAACCTACAGTCTGAATGAAGATAATGAGTTTAAAATTGAATATAATGCTCAAACAGATAAACCTACTATTGTGAATCTAACTAACCATACTTACTGGAATCTCGCTGGTGCAGGTTCTGGAACAGTTATGAATCATCAGTTGACCCTTAAAGGTAAAAAATACCTTCCGGTTAATAATAATCTAATCCCCACCGGAGAAATCAAGACTGTTTACGGTACTCCTATGGATTTCACCAAGCCGAAATTAATTGGAAAAGATATTCATGATACTGCAGGCGGTTATGACCACTGCTTTGTTATCGAATCCTTAAATCAAGAGCTCAGCCTGGCGGCAAAGCTTTATGAACCAGAAAGCGGCCGCACTATGGAAATTTTAACTACCACACCAGGTATCCAATTTTATTCTGGGAATTTTCTTGACAATATCAGAGGTGCAGGCGGAGCGTTGTTTCAGAAACACGGCGGCCTCTGCTTGGAAACCGGATTTTTCCCTAATTCAATTAATGAACCTGAGTTTCCCTCTCCCATCCTATATCCAGATAGAACATACCACCAGGTTACGATACACCGCTTTTCTACCGATTAAGTTAAAACTTTTTGTACCTCCCGAATATCTCCTCTCAAAAATAATTTGACAAATACAATTAATAAAATATATAATAGTTGTACGGTTGTCCGTATAAGTTATATTGTTGTATAACAACTTACAAAACCAATCTTCAAAATTTCGGAGAATTTTAAACTACTCGTCTTTCTAATATTTTAAAAATATTTACCTCAGCGAATTATCTTACAGGTTCTAAATAATATGGTAACCAAAACGAATATTTTGAAGTGTATTTAAAGCTGAAAAGAACAAGCGGAGGTGTATTGCAGCCCTTATTAATAAAGGGGGTGAGGATAATGGTAAAAAATTATAAAAAAGGGGGTGGTGATAAAATAAAGAAGTTTTATTTGATCCTATTATACTATGTATTAAAAAGTTAAAGTTATGGGAGGTATTAGATATGAGATCGATAAGACTAATGTATAAACTAATAACTATTCTGTTAATATTTACTCTTGTAGTAGGGTTATCTTTTGCTGCAGAAAAAACGAAGCTTACTTTCTGGAATATGCCATTTGTTACACAAGAAGTTTCTCCGGAATACGTAAAAATGTGGGAAAATGATGCAAAAACTGAATTACCAGAATATGAAATTGACCATTTTTATGGCCCCGGAAAATACAAGGATCAAAGAGATAAATTTTTGCTTCAAGCAAAAACTGGAATACCAGATGTTATTGAGGGTTTGCTCGAAGATACAGCAGTATATGTAAGCAACGATATTATCGAACCCCTCGATTCTTATTTTTCTGAATGGGATGAAAGTGATCAGTTCGTAGAAAGCACATTGGAGCCTCTTCGAATTAACGGAAAACTCTACGGTGTGCCTTACAATACAAATGCTCGTGCCCTGATATATCGGACAGACATATTGGAAAAATATAACCTTTCTGTTCCAAAGACATGGGATGAACTGATTGATACAGCAAGGATAATAACTGAAAAATCTAATAAGGAAATATTTGGTTTCTATACTTGTACTGAAATTGGAGGTCCAAGAGCAGCTCAAGAGTTTATTACCTTGTATTATCAGGTAAGCAATAAAAATAATCCGTTTGAAGTTACAACTGTGGAAGGGAAAAGAACCGTTAAAGTAGTTGCCACAGTGGATCAGCTTGAAAAAGTTCTTGATTTTTATGGAAAGCTTTTTGAAGGCAATTTCCCTGCTTGTGATCCGAATCAAAGAGGTACAGGTTGGCCGGTTGAGGATCCGGGTTATGTAGCAGGTAAATGGGCAATGGCTCCGATGGGTCCGTGGCTTTGGGGAAGAAGAGGGGAAAGTGATAGCGCAAAAGATATTCTTGAAAATAAATCTCAGCTAACGAGAATTCCATATTCGAAAGATGGGGTACCCGCCACTTATCTGGAAGTAAAACCAATAATGATGAGTAAATTCTCGAAAGATAAAAATGCTGCTTGGGATCTTATCAAGTATATTACTTCAAAAGAAAAAATGGCTCAATGGCTGGTTGAATCTGGTGGAATACCGGCAAGGAAAGATTCATTGGAATTGGATGTTTTTGAAAAGGCTGGCATTCAATGGTGGATGCAAGGGTTTGCGAATGAATTACCAATTTCTGTTGCTATGAATCCGATAAACTGGGGACCGGTTAGTGAAGCAAACTTAAGAGCTGTAAATTATGTTATTTATGGAGAAAAATCAGCAAAGGACACCGCACAATGGCTACTAGATAGTTATAATGATCTTGTTGAAAAGAATGTTCTGTAAACTCAATTTAATTATTTAATTGAAGAGGAGTGGGTACTATCCACTCCTCTTCATGGCATAAAATCATGAATATTTATTTAATCTTCATAAAATATCAATTTTAATAAAAGAATGATAAGAAAGAGTTTATGGATAAAAGAAAAGGTTATTATTTAATAATTCCAGCGATTGTTATCATGTGTATTTTTACTTTATATCCTTTAATAGATGGGATTAGAGTATCATTTACAGATAAAAGTATGCTTAAAACGGAGTATAGTTATATTGGCATTGATAATTACAAGCAGATGTTCAGTGATCCTATTTTCTGGCTTTCACTCCGGCATTCGATAAAACTAACAATAATTGTTGTAATATTGCAATTAATATTTGGGCTTATTATTGCCTGGACAATGAAACAAGAAATACCAGGCATGCAGATTTTTAAAAGCATTATTATGGCAAGTTGGGTTATTCCCGTTGCTGCGACAGTAACAATCTTTAAGTTTATGGCACAATCTGATGTTGGTTTTATAAATATAATATTAAAAAGTATCGGATTAGAAAACCTTGTAAAATACTGGTTTGGAGATCCCAAAACTGCATTTTCTTTTATTGTTTTACTGCATTTATGGAGAAATGTGCCATTTTATGGAATTGCTTTTTTCGCTGCCATGCAGACAATTCCTGCAAGTTTTTATGAAGCCGCAGAAATTGATGGAGCGAATGCTTTTCAAAATTTCTGGTACATAACTCTACCCGGAATAAGAAACATGATAATTGTTATGGTTACGATACATGTTCTCTGGACATTCAATAATTTTGATTTTATTTATTTGGCAACCGGTGGAGGTCCAATTAATAAAACTGATGTGCTTCCAGTTTATGTCTATAGGCAAAGTTGGGTTAATTATGCTGCGGGATATGGGTCAAGCATAGGTACCATAATGCTTTTAATTCTTAGTGTTTATCTAATCGTTTATTTGATTATGCAAGAGAGAGGAGAATATCAACGATAAAGATGTTAAGATTAAATACAAGACAAGTAAGAATTCGAAACATGATTATTGCATATTTCATTGTCTTCATTTCTTTATGCTTTTTTATATTGCCAATGATTTGGATTTTTTACTGTTCTTTCAGAACTCAAGAATCCATTTTTACCGGTCAAGTTATTTCAGCATTAGAAGGTTTTACATTAAATAATTATATAACAATATTTAGTGTAACTGATTTTCCTCGATATTTTGTAAATTCAATAAAAATATCAAGTCTGGTTACGGTTATAAGTCTGATTGTTTCCATATTTGGAGCATATGGATTAAGTCGTTATCATATTAAAGGTAAAAAAATAATTATACTTGGCATATTCTCTACTCAAATGTTTCCGCAAGTTCTTATGCTTATACCTCTTTTTTTAGTTGTTTTTTCCTTAAATTTAATGGATAGTGTTTTGGGCATTGTTCTTACGCAACTGATTCTCGTTCTGCCTTTTTCTATGTGGATGTTAAAAGGATATTTTGATACAATTCCGATTGATTTAGACAACGCTGCTGAAATTGATGGAAGTAATCTTATACAGCAATTAATATACGTTATTTTACCTATTGCTGAACCCGGGATTATGGTTGTAGCTTTTTATTCTTTTGTTGTTTCCTGGAGCGATTATCTTATTGTATCTGTCATCAGTCAGAGTCAAAATACAGCGACTCTTACGCTTATTATAAGTCGTCTCTCGTCTTCTTTACTTATTCGTTGGGGGCAAGTATGCGCTGTTGCAACCCTAACCATTGTTCCAACCTTTTTCCCTTTTAAGTCAGAAAATATCTTTATATCACTATCTGCTAATACTACAAAATGATGATGATTATCATAAACACCGCTTATCATTCGGTATGCCTTAAAAGGCTCTTCACCCTGAAAAGTTCCCACACCATTCCAGATATCATATGCCGTTAATGAATGGGTTAACCAGGTATCCAATTCACCCTTACTTGCTAACCGATTATTATCAACAGACCCACCAGTTGCAATAGCTGTTACATTGAGATCTCCAATCTTTCCACTTAAAAAAGCAGATAACCCCCCAACAATTGTAAACCATGAACCCCCCGGATTACTACCGCCAAACCTGACAAATTTGCGCTGCGCTACAACCTCCGCTTGACTACCTAAAATAAAAGAAAAACACAATATACACAAAACAAATATAATCATAAATTTTCTCATTTCTTACTAACCTCCTTTAAATTTTAATTTTTAGTATGACTGTGCTACTAAAATAGAATTAAAAAAATACACATCCCCTCCTTTTTATAAATAAATCATCCAGACTATAATTTTCAGTTTTTTTATTATTTATATATAATTTTTTAGAAACTCTTAAATGCTTATTTATTATAAAAAAAACGAAATAATTTTAGCTTCTTAGAATTGCTTTTTGGACGTGATTTAAATGTTTTTCCATTTCTTTTATTGCTTTGTTAATATTATGATTTTTTATAGCAGTCCAGATATTTATATGGGATTCAATAGATTCGGATTTTAAATTTAACATTTTTGCTACTACCTGTTGTTCTTTCATAAACAAATCATAAACGGAATTAAAAATTATAGTTAATATTGGGTTTTTTGAAGCTTCAGCTACAGTAAGATGAAAATTAACATTTTCTATAGCAAATTCTTTTGGATTGTCAATTATTTCCTTCATTCTCTGAATTATATTGTCCAATTTATTAATTTCATCTTCAGAAGCTCTTTCTGCTGCCAATGCTACAGTTCCTCTTTCTATTATTTTCCTTGCTTCTACAAGATATAAAATATCTGGTTTTTTTAGATCTAACAAATATCCAATATAACTAGATAAAGAATCGACACCGACTTTCTCTTTTACAAAAGTACCTTCTCCTTGCTTAATTGCGATAATTCCCATAACCTGTAATTGTTTTAAAGCTTCTCTTACTGAACTTGCTCCTACTTGTAGTTTTTGACTAAATAATTGTATTGAAGGAAGTTTATCTCCTGGTTTTAAATCCCCATTCTTAATTAATTCTACAATCCTTTTCAGAACACTTTCAGATATACTAATTTTTGTTATTGGATTTCTTTTTATCATTTTACTCATCCTATCATCAGAATATATGAACATATCATGTTTAAATTATATATTAATGAAAAAATTATGTCAACACTATTAGGCAGAAATATCTGTATTCATTTATTCCCAAATTCGATATATAAAATTTACAATTATCTGAAAAGTAATTTTTATTGTCTATCTCGAATTAACTCGAAAGAAAGACGGCGTGGGCTCTCGCCGCCCATGACAATTAAAAACCATAATTATTTTCCTTTCGAATTAGAAAATGTCTTTATTTGCTGTTTTAAAGAATCGGGATTGGTAAAAAGGATAGAATTGATACCAATTTTTTGAGCAGAAATGATATTTTCTTCGGTATCATCCACAAAGACTGTATTTTCGGGCTTAAGCCCCTCCTTATTTAAAATATGCCAGTAGAAATCCGGGTCGGGTTTAGATATACCCATTAAGTTAGAAGCATAAACCTCATCGAAGATTTCGTAAACGCCTTGATTTAAAAGATAATAATAATGCGAATCAATAGTGTTGGTACCGCAAACAACCCTTGAATTATTTTTAAGCTGTTTTATTATATCCTTTGTTTCCCGGATTATTCCCGGGTTAAAAAATTTACCAAATAACTCTTCTTCTACTTTCTTACCATATCTTAAAGAAAATCTTACCCAAAATTCATTACTGTCAATTTTTCCGTCAAGAAGTTTTCTAAAATTTTCACCGGAATAAATGAAAAAATTTTCT
>ASPC01000044.1 GCA_000405345.1 Atribacteria bacterium SCGC AAA255-N14 | reverse complement strand
ACTCTTACGCTTATTATAAGTCGTCTCTCGTCTTCTTTACTTATTCGTTGGGGGCAAGTATGCGCTGTTGCAACCCTAACCATTGTTCCAACCTTGATTCTCTTTGCTTTCGTTCAAAAAAGGTTAATTAAAGGTTTAACAGCTGGAGCATTGAAAGAATAATTTGATTTTTAAGGAGAATGATAGGAAAAATTAAAATCCAGAATTAAGCCCAGGATTTATTGCTAAACTAACTAAACGTTACCACTTAAGAGTAAGCATTTAATTCGGTATTACGGAATTTATTTCAGCCGGACTACTGGGAAAAATATCGCAGAATGCAAATGTTAAAAATAAGTTGACAAACACAATTAATGAAATATATAATAGTTGTACGGTTGTCCGTATAAGTTATAATGTTGTTTACCAACTTACAAAAACCAATATTCAAAGTTCCGGAGAATTTGAAACTACTTTTCTTTCTAGTATTTTAAAAATATTTACCTCGGCGAATTATCTTACAGACTCTAAATAATTAGGAAAATTTAAAAATAATCATTTCATTGATTTTGATCTCAAAACCAGGATATATGTTGATATTCTTTAACGTCAAGAATAGAAATATATATTTAATGTAAAAGATAGGTTTTCAGAAAACCCGCTCTTTGATAAGGGTTTCAAGGATGAAGTTGGAGAATAAAATAGAAGTGTACTAAAAATCTTACAAGGCAATGGTTTTAGAGTTTTCCGAAAAGCACTAAATAATAATGATGGGAGGTGAGTAGTAAATAATATATAAGATATTTATTATTGAATTTGTTTGAAAAATAAATTAAGTATAAGGAGGGAAAAAATATGAAACGCTTCTTTTTATTTGTAATGACATTTATCCTAATGTTTGTCATAATGACTGTTGGTGTTTTTCCGCAAGAAAAACCAACAACATTAACATTCTGGACATTCCAGGAAAGTCACAATAAGTTTTTACAGGATGCTGTTACGATATGGAATGCAGCTAATCCGAACAAACAAATTAAACTAGAAGGTACAGTATATCCGTACGAAGATATGCATAATAATCTCTTAATTGCTCTTCAATCAGGTAAAGGTGCACCAGACTTGGCAGATATTGAAATCAGCATGTATGCAAATTATTTAAAAGGAACCACACCTGCATTAGTGCCTTTAAATGATATTATAGAACCTATAAAAGATAAGCTGATTATGGGTCGATTTGAAAGTTATGCTAAAGATGGAAATTACTATGGAGTAGATTATCATGTTGGAGCAACAGTAATGTATTACAATACGGACATACTTGATAAAGCAGGTGTTAGTGTTGATGATATTAAAACAATAGCAGACTATGTAGAAGCAGGTAAAAAAGTGGTAGCTAAAACCGGTATACCTTTTACCGTAGTAGAAGTGACCGAGCACTGGACATTCTATCAGGAAATGATTAAAGCAGGATCAGATATCTTTGCTAAGAATGGAGATGTCATACTGGATAATCAAACGAATATTGATATCTTGCAGGCTTTGTCTGATTGGGTTAACAAAGACAAAATAGCGGTAGCATGTCCTGGTGGATTTACTCATTCTGAGGAATTCTGGGCTTTTATGAACGATGGCGGAGCAGCTTCACTTGAGATGCCATTTTGGTATTTGAATAGATTTACAGATCGTATGCCAAATTTAAAAGGTAAAATAACTGTTGCTCCTGCGCCTTCATGGACTGAAGGTGGTGCCAGGTCTGCAGGTATGGGAGGAACCGGTACATCCATTACAGTGCAATGCAAAAACCAGGAGTTAGCTAAAGAATTTTTAGCAGCAGCAAAATTATCAAGAGAAGGAAGTATCAAAACATATACAGTACTTGGATTTGATCCTTTAAGATGGGATGTATGGGATGCTCCGGAAATTACTGCACCCAATCAGTTCACTGATTACTTTGAGAATGGAACAGATCTTTTCAATGTTCTTTTGGAAGTTAAAGATGAAATCAATCCAACAGTGATTACTGATATATATCCTGCTGCAATAAATCTTCTTAAAGCGAATGCAACTTTTAAGGTAGTAAAAGAACAAAGTGCAACACCGGAAGCAGTATTAAAACAAATTGCAGACGAATTACGTGCTATGAAATAAAAGAATTAGGTAATCTATAAAGAATAAACACTCTTTTGATACAGGATTTAGTTTATTTAAACTAAATCCTGTATCATTCCGAATCAAAAAAAGTATAATTATTATTATTATTATTTTTTATTTAGGAATAAGGAAGATAATAATGGGATTTAACAGAGTAAATACAAAAGTTAAAATTAAGAAAATATATAGCGTTATTAATTCAGTAAAAGTAGTACCTTATATATTTGTGCTGCCCTTCGTAATCACATTTTTAGTATTTTTCTTATATCCGATAATTTCTTCCCTAATCATGAGTTTTCAGAATATAGAGGGATTCAGAGACGTGACATTTATTGGGTGGAAAAATTATAGAAATTTACTAAATCCACATTATTACAATGCATTAAGGGTAAGCTTTTTATATACATTTCTTACAATAGCTATATTAATACCATTTCCATTAGTTCTGGCAGCACTATTAAATAATAAGCTCTTACGGGGACGTAATATTTTCAGATCTTCATTATTCATGCCCGCACTAACCTCAGTTATTGTGGCGGGCATGTTCTTCAGATTTGCTTTTGGTACACAATCAACAGCGTTATTTAACCAAATGATAGGCTTTTTTGGGTTAGGACCCATCACATGGTTACAAGGGAGAGGCACTGGCATGCTTGCATTGGTTATTTTATGTGTATGGAGATGGACGGGTGTAAATATAGTTTATTTTTTAGCTGGACTTCAGGGGATCCCTCAAGAATTATATGAATCTGCGGATATTGATGGGGCAAACAGTTTACAGAAATTTTTTAACATTACCATACCTTCTCTCAAACCAGTCATTATTTTTGTCATTACCATAAGTGTTTTTGGAGGATTTTCTATGTTTGCAGAAAGTTTTGCATATTGGACTTCCAGGTCTCCGGGAGATATTGGTCTAACCCTGGTTGCTTACATATATCAAACAGGATTTAATAATAACAACTTCGGATTTGCATCAGCTATTGGCATTACATTACTTATCATCATTATGATGGTTAATGTTTTACAATTGAATCTATTTGGTTTTTTCAAAAAGGACTGATTAATTATGAGAGCCAAAACAAAGCACAGCAAATCGGGATCATATTCATCTTTTATAATATTTACTTTTATTTGTATTATTTTTTTAGCACCATTTTTTTTCATGTTGGTGACTTCATTTAAGCCAGGGCAGGAAATGCTTAGTAAAGGGCTTACGTTGAAAATGAATTTTGATGCGATGACTTTAAATAATTATAAGATAATTTTTTTTGAAGACAACAGGTATCTTACCTGGTATAAAAATAGCTTGATTATAACAGCGCTTTATACAGTATTGTCATTATTCTTTTCATCTTTAGTTGGATATGGCCTGGCAGTTTATAATTTTAAAGGGAAGAATCTTATTTTTTTCATAGTACTTCTTGTCATGATGGTCCCCCTTGAAATACTATTACTTCCATTATATAGATTGATGATTACGTTAAATTTGATGGACACATATCTAGGTGTTGTATTACCCTTTGCAGTTTCGCCATTTGCCATTTTTTTCTTCAGGCAGTATATCATAGGACTTCCAAAAGAGTTGATAGAAGCTGCAAGAGTTGATGGGTGTGGTGAATTTAGGATCTTTTTTAAGATCATGGTACCACTAATGAAACCTGCATTTGGTGCAATGACTATATTGCAGGCATTGACAAGCTGGAATGCTTTTGTATGGCCATTGATAGTATTAAGGTCTGCAAATAAGTTAACTTTGCCGATTGGCCTTATGTCGCTTCTTACGCCATATGGCAACTCTTATGATATGATTATGCCTGGAGCGGTGATGTCGGTTATTCCAATTGCTATTATATTTTTGTTAAATCAAAGGGCGTTTATTGAAGGATTGACAGCTGGAGGTATAAAACAATAATCAGTTTTTTGAAAAGTAATTGATTAAAATGTTTAAAAATAAGGACTGTCAAATTTTTATAGAGTATATTAATTTGACACTCGAATTCTTCGAGAGATTTGTTCATGCAGAATTCCGGTAATAAGAAGAAAAGAAGGTATTTTATACTGGGAAGCTTTGGTAAAGTAAAACTATTTATTTGGTTAGGTATACTAATTATAGTATTTGTCACTACATTGGGTATCTTTGTATGTTGTGCACAATCCAATAATTCTATAGACCAGAAAGGAAAAAATGGTATAATGAAACAGCAAGATTTTAACAATCCAATCATAGAACAGCGTGCGGATCCGTGGATTTACAAGCATTCGGATGGTTATTACTACTTTACGGCTTCTGTTCCGGAATATGACCGTATAGAATTAAGAAGAGCAGCAACACTACAGGAACTTGGTATGGCACAAGAGAAAATAATATGGGAAAAACATGATTCAGGTGAGATGTCAGTACACATTTGGGCACCGGAAATCCATTACATAGAAGGTAAGTGGTACATATACTTTGCAGCTGGAGGATTGGGCGGAAATATATGGGGAATTCGTCCATATGTACTTGAATGTGTTAATGAAAATCCAATGACTGGAACGTGGATTAAAAAGGGTATAATGCAAAAATCACCGGAAGATAAATTTTCTTTTACCAGTTTCTCTTTAGATGCAACAACATTCGAGCATAACGGGGTAAGATATTTTGTATGGGCACAGAAGACCAGTGAGTTTAACAACCCTTCCAATTTGTATATTGCAGAAATGGAGAATCCATGGACTATTAAAGGTGAACCTGTAATGATTGCAACACCAGAATATAGCTGGGAAAAAATAGGTTTTTATGTGAATGAAGGAGCTGCAGTAATTAAGAGGAATAATAGAATATTTATTAGTTATTCTGCAAGTGCTACCGACTCTAACTACTGTATGGGACTTTTAACAGCTTCTGATACGGCTGATCTGTTAGATACAAATTCATGGAGAAAATCGTCTGAGCC
Organism: Atribacteria bacterium SCGC AAA255-N14; assembly: GCA_000405345.1. Next base: position 820 of record ASPC01000044.1, on the reverse strand, counting down.
TGTATTCAAGACTAATGAAGAAAATAGCCAGTACGGACCGGGACACAATAGCTTTACTGTGTCTGAGGATGGAACCAAAGATATTCTCGTATATCATGCAAGAAACTATAAGGATATAGTAGGAGATCCTCTTTATGATCCCAACCGTGACACTCGTGCCCAGATTTTTATCTGGAATGAGGATGGAATCCCAAATTTTGGTATTCCCATTGCGGATATGGGGAAGACTTTACCCAAATTTAACTATTGAGCAGATAAAGGAAATTATTAGGAGATAACAAAAGCAATAAGAGGTAATGAATTTCTTTATTATAATGGGAGGTTAGGATGCTAAACCTAAAGAAAGCAACAATGGTGTTAGATAAGGAATATAAAATTGGTGAGGCTGATAAACGTATTTATGGTTCCTTTATTGAACATCTAGGACGTGCAATCTATGGAGGAATCTATGAACCTGATCACCCTAAAGCAGATGAACTTGGTTTTCGTAAAGACGTTATAGATTTGGTGAAAGAATTACGTGTTCCCATCATCCGTTATCCTGGTGGTAATTTTGTTTCCGGATATAACTGGGAGGACGGGGTTGGCCCCAAGGAAAAAAGAAAAAGAAAATTAGAACTTGCCTGGAGGACTATTGAAACCAATCAAGTAGGAATCAATGAATTTATGGCATGGTCAAAACGAGTTAAAACGGAAGTGATGATGGCTGTAAATTTAGGAACAAGGGGAGTAGACGAAGCGAGAAATCTTGTTGAATATTGCAACCATCCAGAAGGAAGCTATTATAGTGATCTACGAATAAAACACGGTTATAAAGAAC
>ASPC01000043.1 GCA_000405345.1 Atribacteria bacterium SCGC AAA255-N14 | reverse complement strand
CAATAAGAAAATGTTTATATTTACCACTACGCGTGCAGATTATGGATTGCAAAGGTGGATAATAAAAAAGTTACAAAATTATTCCAAACTTGATACTTATATACTTGTTGGAGGGACACATCTATTAAAAGAATACGGATATACAATTGAAGAAATTTTAAAAGATAATATAAAAAATATTATAGAATTACCATTTTTAAGTAGTTCATTAGATGCCTCTTCTTTAATTGCTTCTGTTGGGAATGGTCTAACTCGGGTTTCTGAAATTTTTGCTAAATATGAGCCTGATATAATCATTTTATTCGGAGATAGATATGAACTTTATATTGGTGCTATTGCTGCGTTGTTATATAGAAGTGTTATAATACATTTTGCGGGTGGTGATGTTACAGAAGGAGTCATAGATGAGCAGGTTCGTCATTCTATTACAAAAATGGCTCATATACATATGCTTGCAAGAGAATCAAATGCAGAGAATATAAGTAAAATGGGCGAAGAGGATTGGCGTATACATATAGTGGGGGCACCTGGATTAGAAAATATAAGAAAATTAGATTTATATAAAAAAGAAGAGATTCTAAAATTAACCGGGATTGATGTTAATGAAATTACTATAATGTGTACTTATCATCCGGTTACTCTTGAAGGGGAAGATAGTGTAAAATGGCAGATAAAAAATTTATTGGAGGCATTATCAAAATATGATTTACAAATAGTTTTTACCAGGCCTAATGCAGAAGTAGGATCAGATGAAATAGTCTATATGATAAAAAAATTTGTAGATAATAATCCCAAGGCATATTTTTTTGATAACTTGGGGTCAAGATTATATTTAAGTATTTTAAAATATGTAAAGTTAGTAGTAGGAAATTCTTCAAGCGGAATTGTAGAAGCACCTTCTTTTTGCATTCCGACAGTTAATATTGGAAATAGGCAGGAAGGTAGATTACAGCCACAAAGTGTTAGTCAAACAGGATACTCGGTTAATGAAATTTATAAGGGGATAGAAAAAGCCTTGTATGACACAGAATTTTTAAAAAAAATAAAAACGACAAAAAATCCCTATGGAGATGGGAATACTAGCAAATATGTGATTAAAGCAATGAATGAAATAATTAAAATTCCCAAAGAAAAACTTTTAAAAAAAAGATTAGATTTTGAGGTAAAAAATAATGAATGGCATAAATATTTCTAAAATTTTTATTATTGCCGAAGCAGGAGTAAATCATAATGGCAGCTTAGAAATGGCGTATCAGCTTGTTGATGTCGCTAAAGATGCGGGAGCAGATGCAGTGAAATTTCAGACATTTAAGGCAAAAAATGTAGTTTCGAAATTTGCTGAAAAAGCAAAATATCAAAAAGAAAATACTAATTACCGGGAAACTCAATTAGAAATGGGGGGAAAATTAGAGCTTCCTTTTGAGAAATTTGAAAAAATAAAAAAATATTGTGATAAAAAAAGAATATTATTTTTATCTAGCCCCTTTGATTATGAAAGTGTAGATTTTCTAGAGAAATTAGTGCCTTTATATAAAATAGGTTCTGGAGAGATTATAAATCTGCCTTTTTTAAAATATATTGCCCAAAAAAGAAAACCAATAATATTATCCACTGGGATGGCAAATTTAGGAGAAGTGGAAGAAGCGATAAATACTATTAGGTCGGTTAATTCGGAGGCAAAGATATCATTATTGCACTGCACTACTAATTATCCTACTCCTTACGAGGAAGTTAATTTAAAAGCAATGCAAACTTTAGAGGCTGTATTTAAATTGCCGATAGGTTATTCAGACCATACTTTAGGGATAGAAGTTTCCATTGCTGCTGTGGCTATGGGTGCAAAATTAATTGAAAAGCATTTTACCTTGGATAAAAAATTACCTGGTCCTGACCACAAGGCATCATTAGAATTGGATGAGTTAAAGGAAATGGTAAAGGCGATAAGAAATATTGAAATAGCTTTAGGTAACGGAATAAAGAAGCCTAATAAAAGTGAAATTGAAATAATGAAAGTGGCAAGGAGAAGTCTTATTGCCACTAGGGATATTAGAGCAGGAGAGACAATAAAAGAATCAGATATAGCCATAAAAAGACCGGGGACAGGGATGCTACCAAAATTTAAAGAGATAGTTATAGGAATGAAGCTTGTAAATGATATTAGACAAGATGATTCTTTTAGATGGGAGAATTTTAAATGATTTCCGAAAAATGTAAAAAAATATTAGGTAAGTCCAATCTTTCTTTAAAAACAGCATTAAAACAAATTGACCAAAGTGGTTTGCAGATATTAATTGTAGTAGACGAGGAAGAAAGAATTTTAGGGATTGTAACCGATGGAGATATGAGAAGGGCAATTATAAAAGGCATTGATTTTAAAACTCCTATACAAGACATAATGACTAAAAATCCTATTGTAATATCTTATAAGAGTAACAAAGAAGAAGCCTTACGGTTAATGAAAAAATACGAAATAAGACATATTCCAATAGTTGACGAAAAAAATAAGATAATTGATATTTTCCTGTGGAAAGATTTTTTAAAAAATGGTGAGGTGGCGTGTCCTACAAAGAGTGTTCCGGTAATAATTATGGCTGGCGGTAAAGGCAAAAGACTCGACCCTTTTACTAAAATATTACCCAAACCTTTAATACCTATAGATGAGAAACCTGTTATAGAAGTAATTATGGATAATTTCAAAAAATATGGATTTAACAAATTTATAATTGCTTTAAATTACAAAGCCGAAATGATTAAAATGTATTTTGCAGAAAATCCTAATAATTATCAAATAGAATATACTCAAGAAAAAGATTTTTTAGGAACTATCGGGGCACTCTCTTTAATTGAGGAAAAATTAGGCGGCACATTTATTGTTTCTAATTGTGATGTGGTGATTGATGCAAATTATGATGACCTATTAAATTATCATACACAAAATAATAATCAGATAACAGTATTAGGAGTAAGCCGTAATATAAATATTCCTTATGGTATTTTGAATATGAAAAATGAATGCGCGGATTTTGCGGAAATTATCGAAAAACCAGATTATCATTTTATCGTCAATTCCGGGGTTTATGTTTTAGAACCAGAAGTCGTTGATTTAATTCCGAAAAATCAACCCACAGATATGCCCGATTTATTAGTATTAACCAAGAAAAAGGGATTTAAAATACAAGTTTATCCCGTAAATTGTTCCTGGTTTGATATAGGAGAGTGGGGAGAATACAAAAAGGCGATAGAATATATAGATAAACGTGGAGAGTAAATTATACGGAGTTTAAAATGAAAATTGGAAACGTGATTAAAAAATGAGTGATAAAAGCTAAAAAGAAATGAGAATAAAAGATGTATAAAGGTAAAAATATTTTAGGTTTAATTCCTGCAAGAGTTGGTAGCAAAGGACTTCCAGGGAAAAATATAAAACTGTTATCAGGTAAACCATTGATTGCTTGGACAATTGAACATGCTTTAAAAAGTAAATATCTTGATAGAATAGTAGTAAGTACAGATGACAAAGAAATTGCAGAAGTTTCAAGAAAATATGGAGCTGAAATTCCATTTATAAGGCCAAAAGAATTGGCAGAAGACAATGCAAAAGGAATTGATGTTGTTTTACATGCAATAGATTGGTTTAGGAAAAATGACAATCGAAAGCAATACGATTTATTAATGTTGCTTCAGCCAACATCTCCACTTAGAAAATCTGAGGACATTGATAAAGCAATAGAATTGTTATTTTTAAAAGAAGCAAAAGCAATTGTTTCGATATGTGAAGTAGACCATCATCCCTTATGGGCAAATACTTTGCCCGAGGATGGATGCATGAAAGACTTTATTAGAAAAGAAACAATGAATAAAAATAGGCAAGAATTGCCTGTTTATTATAGATTAAATGGGGCAATATATTTGGCTTATTGTAATTATGTAAAGCAATATAAAAGTTTTATGGGCAAAGATACTTTTGCCTATAAAATGCCCAAGGAAAGATCAATAGATATTGATGACAAAATTGATTTTAAATTGGCCGAGATATTAACGAAAAACAATAATAGGTAAAGACAAATAATGAATAATTTTATAAAAGAAATTGAAACTAAATATAATGTTGTTTCGATAAATGTAAACGATATTCAAGTTTGGCCATTTTTGAGATCCAGATACTATAACCAATATGGAGCTTACTTGTATAATATCAAAAATAGGCAACTAAACATCTTTCAAAGGATTAGTAGATCTAAAAACGTATTCTATGGTGTAAAAAACTTATTTAAAAAATATGATTATATTATTTTTTCTGATAAAGCTGAAAAAAGAGTAATAAATAATATGTATATTGATAAAATAGCCGGAAATCTAATTAAAGAACTGGGTGAAAATAATACACTTTTAATAGAAGAACCACAAAATAATATACATATCAATATTAAAAAAATTTGCCATAAAAATATTATTTCCCATGATTTAATTCATTTCTTTGGTGAACAATATTATTTATTAAATAAAAAGTTATTAATTTATAATGAAAATATCTTAAAAGAAATAAATGAAAAATATAAATTAAATATAGATTATAAAAATGAAATATTGAGATTTTTGAATTATGCAAAATATTATAAAATATTTTTTAATGTATATAAACCGAGAGCACTATTTGTAAGTGAATATTATAGTTTGCCCCGTCAATCTGCCATTTTTATGGCCAATAAAATGGGAATAAGTACAATAGAACTTCAACATGGAATTATAAATGAAAAAAATTTTGCATACAATATATTTTGTAAGCTAAATGCTGATTTTTTTCCTAATTTCCTATTTACTTTTGGAGATTACGTTAAGAATTGCTTTAATGCAAATGAATATTTTATCAAAAAAGAAAATATTTTCGCGATTGGTAATGGGTATATTGAGTATATAAATAAAATTTATGAAGGAAATAAGAATTTAATCAATATAATAAAAAGATTTAAAAAAACTGTTGCTATTACATCACAAAAATCAATAGAAGGAAAATTGATAGATTTCATAAGAAGTGTTGCAATAATAAATAGTAATATTTTGTATATATTTATACCAAGAGATTTTAATAAAGATTATTCAAAATTGTGTTTTTTAAAAAATGTAATAGTTTTTAAAGAACTCAATTTTTATCAAATTGTAAAGTATGTTGATTTTCATGCTACAGTTTATTCGACTTGTGCTTTAGAAGCACCAGCATTGGGAACTCCAAATATTCTCATAAATATTGATAATTTAGCGAAGAGATATTATTTAAATTTATTAAAAAATAAAAATGTAACGAGATTTATAAATAATGAAAACGAATTTGTTGATGTTATATTAAATTGGCACAAAAAATCAAGAGAAGAAATAATAAATTTACATGGGAATTTTTATCAACCAAATCACCAAAAAAATATAAGAAATGTTTTAAAGATAATATTAAAAAGTATCAAATCAAGATAAATATCTAAATATGAATATCAATCGAAATTAAATTTTATAATAAAAGGGGGTATAAATTGAAAGAATATAAAATTTGCAATAGATGTATTATGGATACAACAGATAGAGAAATTGAATTTGACGAGAATGGCGTATGTAATCACTGTAAAAGTGCACAAAAAAAGTTGCATGATCGAAATTTCTATTTAGATAAAGAAACTAAGAAAAAATTGCTTGTACAAAAAATTAATGAAATAAAAGAAAAAGGAAAAAATAAACAATATGATTGTGTTATTGGAGTAAGCGGTGGAGTTGACAGTACTTTTCTAGCATATGAAGTAAAAAAATTAAGTTTAAAACCTTATGCTTTTCATATTGATAATGGATGGAATTCAAAAATCGCTGAAAAAAACATTGAAAATATATCAAAAAAATTAAGTATTAAATTACATAGATATAAAGTAAATTGGAATGAATTCAAAGATTTGCAAATTTCTTTTTTGAAAGCCTCAGTTCCAGATTTAGAAATTCCAACCGATCATGCCCTTCTTGCACTTCTTTTAAAAATTGCTGAAAATAATAATATTAATTATATAATAAGTGGTTCTAATATTGCTAGCGAATCGATTCTTCCTCGTACTTGGGCATATGGGCATATGGATTGGAAATACGTAAAAAATATTCATAAGAAATTTGGGAAAGTAAAGTTAAATGACTTTTATCATTACACTATGTATGATTATGTTAATTATAGAATTTTGAAAAATATAAAAACTATACAAATTTTAAATTATATAGATTATAATAAAGAAGAAGCTAAAAAAATTATAAAAAAAGAACTTGATTGGGAAGATTATGGTTCTAAACATCATGAATCTATATATACCCGCTTTGTACAGGCATATATTCTACCAAAGAAATTTGACATAGATAAAAGGAAAGCTCATTTATCAAGCTTAATTTGTTCAGGTCAAATAACGAGAGAAGAAGCTTTAAAAGAGATGAAAAAAAATATTTATCCCCCTGAAAAAATTAAAGAAGACAAACAATTTGTTTTAGATAAATTGGAAATTTCTGAAAAAGAATTTAATCAATTGCTCTCTTTACCTCCTAAATCTTTTTTAGATTATCCTTCTTATGTAGGAAGTCTACCTAAACCAATTATAAGTTTGATAGAATCTGCTTATAAGTATTTAAATAAAAATAAATAATAAATAATAAATTAATAAATTAAAGAACGATTGTGTTTACCTGTTTAGAAATTTAAAGAGTTAAGAAGTATAAAAAAGGTATTTCCATTTTGAAATGCATAAAGGAGAAATTAATTTATTATTCAAGAAGAATAAATAAAAAAATAATATTAAAAGTAAATAGTTAGTTAGTTTATTTATTAGTATTTATATTTGAGGGTTTTGTATTATGAAAATATCAATAATTGGTACCGGCTATGTTGGTTTAGTAACCGGGGTATGTCTGGCAGATTTTGGGAATAATATAATTTGCGCAGATAATGATAAAGAAAAGATCGATATTCTAAATAGAGGGCAATTGCCCATTTATGAACCAGGATTAAAAGAAATAATAGAAAGAAATAGGAATTATAAGAGAATAGAATTTACCACTGATATAAAATATGCCGTTTCTCATAGTGAAGTGATATTTATAACCGTAGGAACTCCGGAAAAAGAAGATGGTAATGCAGATTTAAAATATGTATTTGAAGTGGCTAAAAATATTGCCTGTTATATGAATGATTATAAGGTAGTAATTGATAAATCTACTGTTCCTATTGGGACTGGTAAGAAAGTAAAAGAGATAATTCAGAATATTCTAAAAGATAGAAAAGTAAATTATAAATTTGATGTAGTTTCTAACCCGGAATTTTTAAGAGAAGGGAAAGCATTATATGATTTTACGCATCCTGATAGAATAGTGATAGGTAGCGAGAGTAAAAGGGCAACAGAAATTATGAAAGAAGTGTATCGGGTATTAAAGCTAAATGATATTCCTTTTATAACTACTAACTTAGAAACTGCAGAGATGATAAAATATGCCTCTAATGCCTTTTTGGCTATGAAGATAAGTTATGTAAATGAAATAGCTAATTTATGTGAAAAGATAGGGGCCGATATTCAAGAGGTTACCAGTGCTATGGGAAAAGATGGCAGGATATCTCCCAAGTTTTTACACTGCGGACCGGGATATGGGGGAAGTTGTTTTCCTAAAGACACTAAAGCCTTAGCGAAGATAGGAAGAGATAGGAATTCTCCTATAACTTTGATAGAATCTACTATAAAGACTAATCAAAATCAGAAATTTAAAATGGTAGAAAAGATTGAAAAAGCGATGGGAAATGTTAAAGATAAAACCATTGCTATTCTTGGTTTAGCCTTCAAACCAGAGACTGATGATATTAGAGAAGCTCCTTCAATGGTTATTATAGAAGAATTATATCAAAGAGGAGTAAAAATAAAGGTTTTTGATCCCCAGGCAATAGAGGAAGCAAGGGGAAAATTAAAACATTTAAAGGGAATAATATTTTGTAAAGATGAATATGAGGCAATAGAGGGAGCAGATGCCCTGGCAATAATTACCGAGTGGAATCAATTTAGAAGGTTAGATTTTAAGAAGATTAAAAAAATAATGAAGAATAATTATATATTTGATTTACGAAATATATATTCTAAAGAGATTATAGAAAAAGAGAATGGTTTTAAATACTTTTCGGTGGGGAGATAATGCAAATGAAAAAATATAGATTTTCTTTAATAGGTTGCGGGCGTATATCTTATAAACATATAAATGCCATAAAGGCAATTGAAAATGCTGAACTGGTTGCAGTTTGTGATATAAAAGAAGAGAAGGCAAAAAAAAAAGGAGAAGAAAATAATATACCCTGGTATACTGATTACCACAAAATGTTAGAGAATGAAGATATTGATATAGTCAATATATTGGTTGAAAGTGGAAAACACGCTGGAGTTTTCAAAGATATTGCAAAATATAAAAAGCATATTATAGTAGAAAAGCCGATGGCTTTAACTTTGTCTGATGCCGATGATATGATTAAGATTAGTGATAAGGTCGGAATAAAAATATTTGTAGTTAAGCAGAATAGATTCAATTCTCCCGTCCAATTATTAAGGAGAGCTTTAGAAGAGGGAAGATTTGGCAAATTAATATTAGGTACCGTAAGAGTTAGATGGCATAGAGATCAATCCTATTATGACCAAGATTATTGGAGAGGCACCTGGAAATATGATGGAGGTGTTTTTACTAATCAGGCATCACATCACTTGGATTTGTTAGAATGGATGATGGGAGATGTGGAATCGGTATTTGCTAAATCAGATACCTTTTTGCATAAAATCGAAGCGGAAGATACCGGAGTTGCCTTATTTAGATTCACCAATAAAGCATTAGGTACTTTTGAAGCTACCACTTGCACCAATCCCGTTGATTTAGAAGGATCGATTAGTATATTAGGAGAAAATGGAACTGTGGAAATTGGTGGTTTTGCCGTAAATGAAATGAAAGTATGGAATTTTAAAGATAAAAAAGATTATGATAAAGAGGCTTTTAACAGTAGCTATATACCTAAAAATGTTTATGGATATGGTCACGAATTATATATTAGAAATGTATTAGAGGCAATTGAAAACAATACCAGAGGTTTGGTAGAAGGAATTGAAGGAAGAAGGTCATTAGAGCTGATAAATGCAATTTATGAATCTATTGAAACGGAAAAAGAAATATTTTTAAGATTTAAACCGAAAAAATGTAAATTAGGTAATAGCTATGAAAAAAATATATAAAAATGTAACTATCGGTAAAAATGCAAAAATTGGCGAGTTTATAATAATAGGAGAGCCGCCAAAGGGATATAATGAAGGGGAAATAAAGACGATTATTGGAGATAATTGTATTATAAGATCACATACTGTTATCTATGCCGGAAATAAGATAGGAGATAATTTTCAAACAGGACACGGAGTTAATATTAGAGAATTTAATGAAATTGGTAATAATGTAAGCATAGGCACTCATTCGGTAGTAGAGCATCATATAAAAATTGAAGATAAGGTAAGAATACACTCTAATGTTTTTATCCCCGAATATAGTTATTTAAAGAAAGGTTGTTGGATAGGGCCGTGTGTAACGGTAACTAATGTTTTACATCCTTTGTGTAAAAAAGCTAAAGAATGCGTCAAAGGGGCAACAGTAGGAGAAAATACCAAAATAGGAGCAAATGTAACCATACTTCCTGATATAACTATAGGGAATAATTGTCTTGTAGGAGCAGGAAGTTTAGTGACGAAAAATCTTTTAGATAATAATTATGTATACGCTGGGGTTACGGCAAAAAAAATAAAACATATCAGAGATTTGACTTGCCCTTATAGTTTAATAGATAAACCATACGAAGTAGAGGAGGAAGAATAATGATTCCGTTTGTTGATTTAAAAGCTCAATATGATTCAATTAAAGAGGAAATCGATGAAGCAATACAAAGCGTACTTAATAATACTAGTTTTATTATGGGTGAAGAATTAAAGAAATTTGAAGTAGAGTTTGCCCGATTTTGTGATGTCAAATATGCTATGGGAGTAGCTAATGGTTCTGATGCTTTAATTTTGGCCTTAAGGGCTTGTGGAATTGGTGAAGGTGATGAAGTAATTACTGTTCCCCATACCTTTATTTCTACTACTGAAGCAATTAGCAACGTGGGAGGGAAAACTGTCTTTGTGGATATTGATCCAAAAACATATACTATAGATGTATCTAAGATAGAAGAAAAGATTACTGAGAGAACTAAGGCCATTATTCCAGTTCATTTATATGGTCAGCCTGCTGATATGGACCCTATTATGGGATTGGCCAAAAAATATAATTTAAAAGTAATTGAAGATGCTGCTCAGGCTCATGGTGCAAAATATAAAGGGGAAAAAGTTGGCTCAATTGGAGATGTAGGGTGTTTTAGTTTTTATCCCGGGAAAAATTTAGGTGCTTATGGTGATGCTGGGATGGTAGTAACTAATAGTGAAGAAATAACTGAGAAAATAAAATTGCTCAGGAATCATGGCAGAATAACTAAAAAATATGAACATGAAATAGAGGGTTATAGTAGTAGATTAGATAATTTACAGGCGGCGATATTAAGAGTGAAATTAAGGCATTTAAATAAATGGAATGAAAGTCGAAGGGAAAATGCTAAAAAATATAATGAATTATTAAATAATATTGGTGGAATTACTACTCCTTATGAAGCTGATTATGCTAAACACGTTTATCATTTATACGTTATAAGGGTAGAGAAAGAAAGGCGAGATAAATTAAGAGAAGAAATTAGATCTAAAGGTATAGCTACTGGTATTCATTACCCTATTCCTCTACATCTACAACCTGCTTACAGTTATTTAGGATATAAAGAAGGAGATTTTCTAATTACTGAAAAAGCCAGTCAAGAGATTTTATCATTACCAATGTTTGCAGAATTAATCGATGAACAAATTGAAGAAATTGTTAAGATAATTAAAATTATTAAAAAAAATATATGAAAAAAATGATTAATATTTATAGGAAAAATAATAAAATCGACCATAATAAATTTACTATTTCTCTTATCGTTCCTTGTCGTAACGAAGAAAGATATATTGACAGATGTCTTAATTCTGTTATTGAACAAGATTACCCAATGGATAATCTTGAAGTTCTTGTCGTAGATGGAATGAGTAAAGATAAAACGCTACAAATAGTAGAAAATTACAGGGAAAAACTTTTATCAATTAAAATCTTAAAAAATCCAAAAAAAACTACTCCTTATGCTTTTAATTTAGGTATAAACTATTCCAAGGCTGATATTATTATGATAATGAGTGCACATTCTACTTTGGAAAGGGATTATATCTCAAAATGTGTAAAGTATTTGGATAAGCATAATGTTGATAATGTAGGTGGAATATGGATTACTTTGCCAGGGGACGATACTATAATAGCTCAATCTATTGCTTTAACTCTATCCCATCCATTTGGCGTGGGGAATACTTATTTTAGAATTGGTTCAGAAGAACCAAAATATGTAGATACTGTACCTTTTGGATGTTACCGAAAAGAAGTATTTAAAAAGATCGGATTATTTAATGAAGAGTTAATTAGAAATCAGGATTTAGAATTTAACTTGAGATTAAAAAAAGCGGAAGGGAAAATTCTTTTAGTACCGGATATTGTAAGTTATTATTATGCTCGTTCAACATTAAGAGCTTTAGCAAATAATAATTTTTCAAATGGTTTTTGGGTTATTTACAGTACTAAATTTGCTAAGACGCCTTTTTCTGTAAGACATTTAGTTCCTTTCTTTTTTGTATTATCAATTTGCGGTAGTTTGATTTTATCGTTTATTTATAAACCTTTTATATATTTATTTTATTTTGTGTCTATAGCTTATTTAACATCAAATATATTTTTTTCTCTTGGATTATCTTCTAAAGAAGGTTTTAAATATTTTGTACCTATGATGGCATCTTTTGCCACTTTACATTTTTCATACGGTTTTGGTTCCATGGGAGGTTTAATTAAGCTGTTGTGGGAGAGGATTAGGAGATTTATTTGATTATAAACTATTCTATTATTTTTTTTACTTCATTGTTTGTAGCATACTTGTGTGCAATAATTGCAAAAAAATTAGCACCTCATATCGGTGCAATTGATAAACCTAACGAAATAAAGATCCATAGCAAATATATTCCAAGGATAGGTGGTTTAGCCATTTATGTGGTATTTTTAATATCAATTATTTTGGTTTATTATTTTAATAATAATTTATATTTTATTAACAACAATAGGATAATAGGAATTTTTATTGGGGGAACTATTGTTTTTTTTACAGGACTAATAGATGATATAGTAACCATAAAAGCTTCTTATAAATTACTAATTCAAGCAATTGCAGCTTCTATTTTGTTTTTTTATGGCATAAGAATGAATTTATTCCCCAATTTATGGATTTCGATTATTTTTACCGTTATATACGTAGTAGGTGCTTATAGTGCAATGGATATGATAGATGGGATGGATGGATTAACTGCAGGGATAACTGCTATTTGTTCAACATTTTTTTTGGTTGTTTTTTGGCAGCAAGGAAATGAATTTGGTATCTTTATATCTTTGATATTAATAGGAAGTTCGTTGGGATTTTTGGGGCATAATTTTTATCCGGCAAGTATTTTTATGGGTGATAGTGGTAGCATGCTGCTTGGTTTTCTTTTGGCAACTTTGATGATTATTCTTACTGATCAACCATATAATTTAATTCGATTTATTATTCCTATTTTAATTTTAGGGGTTCCTATCCTGGATAATTTTTTAACTTTTTTATACAGGTTTCGTGAAGGTAAGTCTTTTTTGGCAGGTGATTTAAATCATTTCTATAATCGAATAATGAATTGCGGAGTTAGTCACAAAAATACTGTTTTAATTATGTATTTAGTAAGTATAATTTTTGGGCTTAATGCTATATTATTTACTATAAATGTTAATGTTGGTTGGGTGTTTTTAATTACTTTAGTAATCGGATTGTTTTTTAGTATTAGAAAAGTTAGGTTATTAGAAAAAAGGGAAAGTTGAGATTAAGAAATATTTTAAAAAGTAAAAAGTAAAAGCTGTAGGGAAGGAAGAATATTATGATTCAGATGAAAGTACCTTTATCCAGTCCGGATATTATAGAAAAAGATATTGAAGCTGTTATAAAGGTGATGAAGACCAGTTTTTTAAGTATTGGGCCAAAAGTGGTGGAATTTGAGAAGAGGATGAGTAAGTTTGCCGGGACAAAACATGCGGTCGCAGTAAATAGTGGGACTAGTGCGTTACATTTAATCATAAGAGGTTTAGGGATTGGAGAAGGAGATGTGGTTATTACTACTCCTTTTAGTTTTATTTCCTCCAGTAATTGTATCTTATTTGAAAAAGCTGAGCCTTTGTTTGTAGATATTGAGGAAGAGACTTTGAATCTGGATGCTGATAAAGTGGAGGCAAAGTTAGAGAGTTTGAGTAAGGAAGAATTAGCAAGAGTAAAGGCTTTATTGGTGGTAGATGCCTTTGGACAGCCGGCTGATTGGGATCGATTTGAGGAAATTGCTCGAAAATATAATTTAAAGTTGATTGAAGATTCTGCTGAGGCACTGGGGGCAGAATATAAGGGAAGAAAATGTGGATCTTTTGGTGAAGCGGGTATTTTTGCCTTTTACCCTAATAAGCAAATTACGACTGGTGAAGGTGGAATTCTGGTAACTGATGATGAAGAGTTAGCCAGACTGTCGAGGAGTATGCGGAATCAAGGCAGAGGAGAGAGTGGAGAATGGTTAGACCATGAGAGATTGGGATATAATTATCGGATGGATGAGCTGAGTTCTGCCTTGGGTTGTTCGCAGATGGAGAGGATTGAGGAGATTTTAGAGAAGAGAGCAAAGGTTGCTGAGATGTATGGAGAGAAGTTGGCGGAAGTGAAGGAAGTGCAGATTCCTTATATTGCTCCTTATGTAAACAGGATGAGCTGGTTTGTTTATGTTGTCAGGTTAGAAAGAGGAATAGATAGAAATAAAGTAATTAAGTATTTGAATGATGAAGGGGTTCAATGTAAACCTTATTTTACCCCCATTCATTTACAGCCTTTTTATAAGAAGATGTTTGGGTTTAAGGAAGGGGATTTTCCGATTACAGAGGATGTGTCGGGAAGGACAATTGCCTTGCCATTTTTTAGTAATTTGAAGGAAGAGCAGATAGATTATGTAGTGGAGAAGCTGAAAAACAGTATATAGTATCGGGTATGTAGTATCGAGTTAAGAAAAGGAAAGAAAAGAAAATACAATTTTCAAGAAAGAACAGTTACCCGGTCTACCGGTCTACCGGTCTACCGGTCGTCCGGTCGGCCAGTCGGGGAAATGCAAAAGAAGGTTTCAAGTTGCAAGTGAAGAAATAAGATGAAAAATACAAAGAAAGATGAAAGATATAAAAATGGTTTTTCGTTATTGGTTATTGGTTTTTAGATGAGGAAAATAAGTTTACGGTTTTCAGTTTATAGAGAAAAGGAAAGACGGGTCTGATAAATCAGACCCCTACATTTGGGAGTACACTGTCCTACGATATAAGAAAAAGGATAGAGAGAAAAGATGGGAATAACCCCAGTGAAGCAAGGCTTCACGGGGCAGGCAGAAATAGAGATTGGGAATTATAAGAGGAAAAGTGGGAATGAAACGATATAGTAAATTAAAAGGCAAGAAGATATTACTTGTTTTCGGTATTCTTCTTGCTTTTTTTATTTTGGTAGGCATATTTATTGTGCCTAAATTAGGTCAATGGCTGGTGGTTGAGGATGAATTACAGGAAAGTGATTTGATTGTGGTTCTCATGGGAAGTGTGTATGATAGAATCCTTGAAGCAGTAGATTTATACGATGAGGGTTATTCTGATAGAATCGTTCTGATTAATAGTTACATTACTGCAAAAGATATCATTATAGATAGAGGAATAGAAGCTTATGGAAATACTATGTTAAGCAAGATGGCTGCAATGGATTTGGGAGTTCCGGATGATGATATAATAGTTCTTGATGGTAATTCCAGAAGTACCAATGATGAAGCGATGACTATCAGGGAGTATGCGAGAAATAATAAAGAAATAAAATCAATTATTTTGGTGACTTCAAAATATCATTCCGGGAGAGCAAAGAAGATATTTGAAAAAGCTTTAAGTGTTTTGGACAGAGAGATAGATATCTATTGTAGTCCCAGCAAGTACGACCCTTCCAATGTTAATCACTGGTGGAGTAATCGGGAAGATTTTGAGTGGGTGGTTTTTGAGTATCTGAAGCTGGTGAACTTTTATTTTCGGGAGCAATTTTTGCTGAAATAGAAATACAAGTTTCAAGTTGCGAGTTTCAAGTTGCAAGTGAAGAAAGGATAAAGACAAATTGCAAGTTGCAAAAACAGTCTGCCGGTCGGCCAGTCTGCCAGTCGTCCAGTCGAGAAAATACAAAAGAAGCGGATAGTTATAGGTGTAAGATAAAAAGACAGGTACGAGTTTCAAGTTTCAAGTTGCAAGATGCAAAAACAGTCTGCCAGTCGTCCGGTTGCCGGTCTACCGGTCGGGATATAAATACAAGATAATTCAATTGACCAATCCACCAATCTACCAATTGACCAATTAGAATACAGGATAGAAAGATAGTTTTCAGTTTACGGTTTACAGTTTTCAGTGAATAAAATTGGTTTTTAGTTATTGGTTTTTAGTAGGGATTGCTTCAGTCGTTTCACTCCATTGCAATGACAATGACAGAAAGGAGAGTGGGAAAGGAATCTATTGTTTGTAATTTCCGAAAGCGATTATTTATATTTTAATTTTATGATATAATAAATTTACAAATCAAAAATGTCATAGAATTAACAAAACAAGTATTTAAAGATTTTAGAAGGTGTCTGGTTAAGCTAAAGAGAAAGATGACAAAGGAGGT
>ASPC01000042.1 GCA_000405345.1 Atribacteria bacterium SCGC AAA255-N14 | reverse complement strand
AGCGGCCTAAAAAATTCAGAAAGCGTAAAGATCGATAAAGCGGAGATAAGGAGGATTCCTCCATTAGGGCATGACCCGGTAATAAAGCTTAAAAGCTATCTCCGCTTTTATCCATAAAACAGAACGAAGGAATGTAAGGGCATAGACCCAGTGAGTTATGATAGGGTAAGTTTTAGGATAACATCGGCTAATTATATAATTAAATTTAAATTATTCGTATTTCTAAGAAAAACGGAGATATTTAAAGATTAAATTTCAAATAAAGAGATAGGAGATATTATGGATAAATTAAACTCTTTGAGTGGAGGAATTAAAGTTTTAAGTAAAGCTGATATTGATACTGTCCAGGAAGCAACAATAGAAGTTTTAGAAAAAGTTGGTGTTATTTTTGAAGAAGAAGAAGTACAGAAATTATTTAAAAAAGAAGGAGCTACTGTTAATGGAAATATTGTAAAAATACCTCTAGGAATGGTTAAGGAAGCTATAGGGCAATGCCCTTCAAATGTTGTTCTCAAAGCCAGGAATCCGGAACGCAGTTTAAGGTTAGGCGAAGGTAAGATTCATCATACAAATGGCTTTGGTGCCACCTTTGTTTTAGATTTAAATAGTGGTAAACATCGAAGAGCTCAACTTAAGGATTTGGAGAATTTCACAAAAATAAGTGATTACTTGGAAAATGTTGACTATTGCCTAAAAGAGGTTATCCCACACGATATTCCTCCCCATTTATCAGATTTACTTGCAGCTTCAGTACTTTTAAAGAACACAGATAAACATATTCTTCTTAGTATAGATATGGTGGAGAATGTGGATAAGATAACAGATGCAATTATAAAAATGGCAGATATAGCAGCCAGCAATAATCAAAATGACGAAAAACCAATTTTTTCTCTTGGTTGTTGTCCAATAACACCTCTAAGATATACAAGAGATGCAACTGTAAGACTTGTTAAAGCTGTAAAAAGGAACATACCTTTTTTTATCGTAAGTGGGGCAATTTCAGGCAGTACCGCTCCAGTAACATTAGCTGGGACACTGGTCGTTCAAAATGCAGAGCTTCTTGCTGGACTAGTACTAACACAGTTAATAAACCCTGGAACACCAGTTATTTTTGGTTCTTTTTCAAGTCCAACAGAGATGCATAGTGGGAAACAAATGTTTGGATCCCCAGAGGCGGCACTATTAAATGCAGCAACAGCTCAGTTATGCAAGTCATATAAAATACCTTTTGGTTATGGGACAGGCGGTGTTGCAGACTCACCCCTTTTGGATGTTCAAGCAGGTTTTGAAAAAATGCTTACGCTTCTGTTTTCCTCACTTGCTGGCGTAGAAGGAATCCATGATGGTGTATCTGGCCTCCTAAACTCTGCTATGATTGCCAGTTATGAACAGATAATAATTGATAATGAGATTTGCAATATGGTTAATAGAGGTCTGTCTGGAATTGTGGTTAATGAAGAGACATTGGCTTTAGATTTAATAGAGGAAGTAGGGCCTGGAGGAGAGTACATTACTACTGATCATACTTTGCAGAATTTTAGAAAAGAGTTTTATCTTTCAAAAATTACCAATAAAATATCTGCGGAAGAATTGTTTGAATATGGTGGAAAAGGAATAATTGAAAATGCCAGAGAAAAGGTAAAAGAAATATTAAAAACTCATAAGCCAAGTAAATTAGACAAAGATGTAGAATTGGCTATGGACAAGGTGATTAAAAATTTTAGCTAATAGCAATACCCTTAAAGCATAAAGAAATTCTTTAAAGATGTTATTTTTATTGGTCCTCATGACTTTGTTCAGTTTTTGGGATACCGGGACAGGCTAACAACTCCTTGGCAGTGGAAAAGATGAAAGAAATAGCGACTAAATGTCGGGGAAATAATATAGCAGTGGGTTCTTTTGCTGACGATAGATATTCAGACTGCAAAAAAGTGGATTTCCTCGGGAGTGCAATATATGCCTTTTTCCGTTGATGTAGGCATTTTTTTGCAAAGTGAGTAAGAATATTATTAACCCGCCAGGGCAGAAAACCATGGGTTTACCCATGGATGAATGAGCAGGCGGCGATATGATAAAATAATAATATACAAACAAGACTTTCAGGACACAGCGCCTATCGCACGGAGTATCATATCGTCTGGATACCTAAATATTGCCGCCGTATCCTAAATCCTGGATTACGGGGGTACTTAAGAAAACTTTTTCCAAAGATACTAAGAAGCATGCCTGCTTGTGAAATAATAGAATATAACATACAGGTATGATCATATCCATATGATTATGATTATACCGCCGAAGTACAGTGTTACTGATGTAATTGGACAAATCAAAGCACAATCAGCCAGTAGACTAAGGAAAAAGTTTTCCTGGTTGTCTAAGGTATACTGGAAAGAGAATATCGTTTGGTCACCTGGTTACTTTGTCTCAACTGTAGGCATTGATGAAAAAAGCATCATCAAGTATGTTCAATTCCAAAAAAGCCAGGATTTAGGTCAAGCGAAGCTTGTAGGTTTTTAAAAGTACCACGGGCTTGCCCGTGGGCATCTATATAAATTAAATATATAGCAAATACGCTGGAAAGCTATGAAAGGTTGAGTAATATTGCTTAATTTATTGTTCTTTTTTAGCGGAAAACAACGTGTTCATTTTAATAGTAAAGAAATTTTAGATAGAATATTGGATGGTTATATGGGCTGAATAGGGGAGAAAAAACAAGTTACCCTAAAAAGAAACATTAGAAAACCAATATTATTTTTTACTTTGATAAAGTTTACCCCGACAACTTGTCTCTATAGTATAACAAGAGGAGGAATTATTTTAA
This sequence comes from Atribacteria bacterium SCGC AAA255-N14, assembly GCA_000405345.1. Next base: position 13,299 of record ASPC01000042.1, on the reverse strand, counting down.
TGGCTAATGTTGAGGTACGTAATATTTATAAAAATTATGATAGTGTTGAGGCAGTAAAAAATCTTTCTTTTCATGTAAAGAAAGGAGAATTTGTTTCTCTCCTTGGAACAAGCGGATGTGGCAAAACTACAACACTGAGAATTATCGCCGGGTTAGAGCAGTATGATAGAGGGGAAGTGTTAATTGATGGGAAGGATATCACAAGTACACCAATTCATAAAAGGAATATAGGATTTGTTTTCCAAAATTATGCCCTTTTCCCTCATATGACTGTAAGGGAAAATATCGAATTTGGCTTAAAAATGAAAAATATTTCCAAAAATTCTGATAGTAAAGTTAGAGACATATTAGCTTTGGTGGGATTAGAAGGATGTGAGGATAGGATGCCTAATCAACTGAGCGGAGGACAACAGCAGAGAGTTGCTTTGTGCAGAACCTTGGTTCTTAATCCCCAAGTGCTCTTATTGGATGAGCCCTTAAGTAATTTAGATGCAAAGCTTAGGAAAAAAATGCGCATCGAGCTCAAAGATATTCAAAGAAAAATTAAAGTTGCGGCAATTTATGTTACTCACGACCAGGAGGAAGCTCTCGCAATGTCTGATAAAATTATTGTGATGAATAAAGGCCAAAGTGTCCAAATTGGCACCCCATATGAAATTTATGAAAAACCTGCTTCTGTATTTGTTGCTGACTTTATGGGTAGAGTGAACCTTTACAAAGGAAGAATTGTTAAAAAAATAGGTAGTGAAGTTACAATTGTTTCTGATCAAACTCCAGATATTAAAGTTCTACTTACTTTAGAAGAGGAGAAGGATTGTACAGAAGGAAAACAGTGTCTCTTTTTAGTAAGAAAAGAAGGAATAGAAATTTTACACAAAGAGTACAAAGAAAGGACTGATGTGGAGTCTTTTATTGCAAGGGTGCAAGCAGTTGTTTATCTTGGATCTCATAGTGAATTTATCTGTACATTCGAAGGTAAAAAGGGGCAGATTGTCTTTAGAATTCCAGTAAGTTTAGGGAGTTTAGAATTGCCAGGAATAGGAGATAAAGTAATCCTAGGATGGAGGCCTTCAAATATAACTTTAATTAATGAAAAAGATGAAAAAGGTGAAAAATATGAATAAGAATAATAATATGGTTACATGGATGGCAAAAGAAAAATTTCTTGAGCGATTACTCGCTTTGCCAGGGGCAATCTTTGTTATCTTTTTTTGGGCTGGCTCATTGATAATTCTTTTTATTTTTAGCTTTTTTAAAGATGTTTCTGGAGGAGGATTCATACCTGTATTTACATTTGAGAACTACATAAAAATATTTACAGATCCTTTTTACCTAAGCATCTTTTGTAAGACATTAGTTATTGCTATTGTTGTCACAATACTAGCTCTTATTATTAGTTATCCTGTTGCCTATAAGCTTGCCAGAATTGATCCCCGCAAAGCTGGTTTTTTTCTTGTCTTAATTGTTATCCCATTTTTAACTGCTACGATTTTCAGGGTTTTTGGTTTAGTATATGCTTTGGGGAATCAGGGTGTTGTAAATTCTTTTCTTAGTTACATCGGTGTGGGGAAAGTTAATCTTATTTGGAATTGGACAGGGGTAATCATTGGGTTTGTGAATACCCTTTTACCTTATACAATTTTAACAATGTATAGTTGTATAACACAAGTAGATAAATCATTAGAAGAGGCTGCTTATACTCTTGGGGCAAATAAGATTAGAACAACTTGGTATATAACTTTGTCTTTGATTAAATCGGGAATTGGGTCAGGAGCTATTTTTGTTTTTGTAATTGTTATGGGAACATTTGAAGTGCCTTCACTTTTGGGAAAAATGCAAAGTGGAATAGTTGCATCAGTGCTTATACAACAGCAGATTGCTTTTATCCATTATCCTATGGCTAGTGCTCTTTCTTTTGTACTGTTAATCATCGTAGCTGGAGGTATTGCTAGTTTGATGAAAATTCTTGGAGGTACAATAAAATTATGAGAAAAACAGGTATAAAATTTAATCTCTCTTGGATATATGTAGTCTTGGTGATATTGTTTTTATTTCTTCCCCTTCTCTCTATATTTTTACTTTCATTTTCAAAAACGATATACCTTGAGTTTCCTCCCTCATTATTTTCTATTCAATGGTATAAGGAGATGCTACATAACAAGAATTTACTTAATTCTTTTTTTGTAAGCTTAAAAATAGCTACCCTCTCAACTTTACTTGCTACATTACTGGGAACATTAGCAGCGCTGGGAACTCGTAATTTGGGGAGAAAACTTTCAAATATAAGTTATATTCTTTTTATAGCTCCATTGGTCGTTCCTTACATTATATTAGCGACTGGTATGAGTAGGTTAACTATTCTTATTGATATTCGTGGAATACCTGCTATCGCTCTTGCTCATACAGTAATTGCCCTACCATATGTTTTTCTTTTAGTCAATTCAAGTTTTCATCTCTTACCCGAATCGGTTGAAGAAGCAGCACGGGTTTTGGGAGCAAGGCAGTTTACTGCTATATGGAAAGTTACTTTACCATTAATAAGGCCTCATATCCTTGTCGCAACGATGTTTGCTTTTGTTGCCTCTTTAGGAGAGTTTATAATTGCTTACATATTATCAAGTCCTTTCGCTAATACTTTACCGGTTTATATTTATGGAAGCATTCGAGACAGACAAGAGCCATCTGTTAGTGCTTTATTAACTCTTGTGACGGTTACTGTAACCTTTATCGGTTTCTTCTATACTCGATTAGTTTATCATAAGAGAAGATAGCATGTTAAATTTAGAAAAATAAAGAAATTTCTCAAATTAGACAGGAAGGAGGTGAAAGTTTAGGAAAATTTTGTAGGTGACTTGAAGTTTTTAATCAGTAGAAAAATACAATATCTTTAAAGATGAGATATCAAGAAAAGAATTTCATCTTTTTCTAAAAGTATTAACTTAAATATAATTTCTTTTAAAAAAGATATTTGCTTCGATGTTTCTACGGCAAAGAGCCCAAGTTCTAATTTTCAAGTATTTATTAGGTCAATAAAAATAAACATAATATTAGATTTGCAAATGATCTTGGGAAAAATATTAATATTGTAGTTAAAAATAGTATTTTTGTTTATAGATGCTCTTTATAAAGAGATAATTGAATAGAAAAATAAAGCTAAGGAGTAATAAATATGAAAATAAAAGTATTAGGAATATGCGGAAGTCCTCGCAAGGGGAATAGTAAATTTTTATTAGAAAAAGCTCTTAGTTATGCCAGCAAATCGAATAGTTTTGATGTATTAACTGAAACATTTTTTTTTCGGGGTAAAGAATTTAAACCTTGCATTGCCTGTGGATATTGTGCACGAAATGCTGGGAAATGTGTCCACAATGATGATTTTTCAGAATTAAAGGATAAGTGGTTGGATGCAGATGTAATTTTATACTCCATTCCTGTTTATCATATGGGCATACCAGGTCAGGTTAAATGTTTTATAGATCGCTTGGGTAATAGTCTTTTTTCAACGTTTAAAGATGTATTTGAAAGAGATACTAATACTTTACCAAAATTATTAAAAGTGATTGGTTCAATTTCCCAGGGAATACACCTGTTTTCTGGGCAGGAACATGTAATTACAGATTTGATAAATCATACCCTTATGATGCAATGTATTCCAGTTACTGGCGACATGTGGGAATCCTATATAGGAGCCTCCGGTTGGACTAATAATAATGGTGAACCTAATGCTATGGAAGAAGATTTTAAGAAAGGAAATTTTGATACTTGTGTTGCTGTGGAAGCAGCTAAAAAAATAGCTTTAAGAGCTGTGGAGATTGCAGTGATTGTAAAAAGTGGAATATCTGAAAATAAATCATATTTTACTCAACAAGCTCACTATTCACCGTTGTTAAAAAAACTATTTAACGAATAAAAAGTATAAAAATTAATTTAAAAGTTGGGGAATAAAGGGGGAAAATAATATGAATTTTTTAGGGAAAGTATTACATATTGATTTAAACAAGAAAAGAACTTGGGTTGAAGAAATAAAAAAAGAAGTTTGGATGAAATTTCTTCCATGCAGAGGGTTAAATGCAAAATTATTGTGGGATTTAACAGATGAAAATACCGATCCATTAGGAGAAGATAATGTTTTAATATTTGGGACTGGCGGATTTGAGGGTTCAAAGGCACCTTGTTCAGGAAGAACAGTGGTTACATTTAAAAGTCCTGCTACTAATATGTATTTTAAGTCGAACGCGGGTGGAAAGTGGGGAGCAGAGCTTAAGTTTACAGGTTATGGTTATTTAGTGTTTCACGGAAAAGCAGAAAAGCCCATTTATATTTACATTAAAGATGATGATATTTACTTTAAAGATGCCTCTTCAATTTGGGGCAAAGATATCAGAGAAACAAATAGACTTATCCAAGAAGAACTTAATGATAATAGTATCGAATTGGCTACAATTGGACCTGCCGGAGAAAATTTGGTTCGTATATCAGGTATTATGTTTTCAACATATAGTGCCGCTGCCAGAGGTGGCGGAGGTGCAGTAATGGGTTCGAAAAATCTTAAAGCTATTGCAGTTAAAGGAACTAAAAAAATAGAACTTAATAATAACGAAAAGTTCAACGAACTGTCAGTAATTGCTAAAAAAGCAATTATGAATGATTCAGGATATGAAGGTCTTGCTAAATATGGTACAGCAGGAAGTGTTATACCATTAAGTGAAATGTATCTCTTTTCATCAAGAAATTTTCAGAAGGGGCGTTTTGTAGATGCAGATAAAATTAGCGGCGAGTTATTAGTAGAAAGTGGTAGGTTAAAAAAGAGGACTGCCTGTTATTCGTGCATAATTGGATGTCACCGTTTTACAGAAACAAAAGGAGATAAATATAAAGGTTTTGGTGGTGGCCCAGAATTAGAAACAATTTCTTCTTTTGGCACTGGTACTGAAGTAAATGATATTGATGCAATTATTAAAGCAAATGAACTATGCAACATTTATGGACTTGATGTAATATCTACTGGAAGTGTCATTCAATGGGCTATGGAGTCTTATGAAAAAGAAGTTATTACAAAAAAAGATACGGATGGAATTGAACTGAAATTTGGAAACGGAGAAGCAATGGTAAAAATGGTTGAAAAAATTGCCTATCGTGATGGTTTTGGTGATGTTCTAGCAGAAGGGGTAAAACGTGCTGCCGAAAAAATTGGTAAGGACTCATGGAAGTGGGCTATAGAAGGCAAAGGGTTAGAACAGTCTGCTATTAATACTCGTATGGCTAAAGGTTATGCCCTTGCTTTTGCAGTGAATCCACGAGGTGCAGATCATTTACATACACAAACTTTTGCTGAATTAGGTCTAAATGAAGAGGCAAGGGATTTAATAAAGAAGATAACCGAGTGTGATAAATTTATTGAATACACTAAAATAGATAAAAGAGCAGAAATTGTCCGTTGGCATGAAGATACTTATGCAATAACCGATGCATTAGGATTTTGCACATTTGTTACCACAGCACTCTACGGTGTAACGCCTAAGATGATGGCTGAAATGTGGTCTGCAGCTATTGGTGAAGAAGTTTCAGAAGAGGAACTTATGAAAGCTGGAAGAAGAATAATCACTCTGGAAAAATCTTATAATATTCGCTGTGGGGCAACTAGAAGCGATGATAAATTACCTTGGAGGATTATGAATGAAGGTGCTAAAGATGACAGACTTGGTAAAGATTTTATGGTCACTGCACAAGAAGAGTTAGATAAAATGCTTGATGAATATTATAAACTCCATGGTTGGGATTTAAAAACTAGCTGGCCAACCAGAGAAGTGCTTAAATATTTAGGTATGGATTTTGTAGTTAAAGAGTTTGAAAAAAAGAATAAATTATAAACTTTTAGAAAATATAGAGAAGGATAAATTACTGTAAGGAGATAAATATGGCACTAAAAAAAATAAACAGAGAAGATTTAGAACCTCTTTTAGAAGGTGTAGCAATTTTGGGGACAGGTGGAGGTGGTTCGCCTGACTGGGGAAGGGGAATAATATTAAATGATTTTAAAAGGGGCAGGGAATATACTATTGTTGATCCTGAGGAAATAGAAGACGATTTTTTAGTAGTCAGCGGTGGAATTATGGGATCAGTAAAAACATTAGATAATATGGATTTTGATGAGTTACTCGAATACTGGGAAGACAACTTCGAACTGGAAATTGCTTTCAGGGAAATGGAAAAAGAACTGGGTAAAAAAATTGATTGCATTGTTCCTTTTGAGATGGGGGGTTTGAATACTCCAATTATTCTTTCACTAGGAGCGAGAGTAGGGATTCCAGTAATTGACGGTGATGCATTAGGAAGAGCTGCACCCGAAACCCAAATGACTTCTTTTATCGGTCATGGTATTTCTCTGACGCCTATGCCTTTAGTCGACCATGTTGGAAATGTAGTAATAGTTAGAAAAGCTATAAACCCGGTTTATCCGGATCAAATTGGCAGATTTATTGTAACACGAGGTGGAGGATTGGGAGCAAATAATCATTATCCCATGAGTGGAAGACAGTTGAAAAATAGTGTAATTCCTAATACAATATCTAAAGCAATAGAAATAGGCAGATCTGTAATTAGTGCCCGTAATAATGGAGAAAATCCTGTGCAAGCATTCAGGAAAATAGTTTCTGGAATTAATATTTTTCACGGGAAGATTACAGAAATGATTGAAGAAGAGGCAGAAGGATTTTACTTTACAAAAGTTAAGTTAAGTGGTCTGGAGAAAGATAATAACAGTAGTTGTGAACTAATTATTAAAAATGAAACAATGGCTTGCTGGAAAAACGGAGAACTACAGGTAGTTTTTCCAGATTTATTATGTATGCTTGACCCTAAAACAGGTCGGGGAATAATGAGTATTGAATTAAAGGAAAATTTAGAACTAAAGCTTGTGGCAATGCCCTGCCACGAAAGATTAAGAGAAGCCTTAAAACATCCCGATGGTAAAATTGCTTTTAGCTCTAAAAGATATGGACAGAATATAAAATATATTCCACTGGAAGAATTACATTAATGATAAGAATTTATTTTAAAGAAAGGAGAAAATAAGTGGATTTTAAGAATATAGATCAAGAAGAACTACACAAGAGCATAACTTTGTTGCAGCCCAACATGCCATTCTTGGTTACTACACTTAATAAAGACAACAGTATTAATATTGCTCCATTTAGTTGGGGAACCCCAATTTCACAGTATCCTCCGATGATGAGTCTGGCATTGTTAAATAAACCGCAAAAACAGGATTCCCTTAAGAATATTGAAAGGACGGGTGAATTGGTTTTTAACCTGGTTGATATAAGCATTGCTAAAAGAGTTATTGAAGCTTCATACGAATATAGTGAGAATGTTAATAAATTTGTAGAACTGAATTTTAAGCCAGTAAGTTCTCAAAAAATAAAAACACCTGGAATAAGTGAAGCAAGGGCGCATATTGAATGCAAAGTAAAATTTTTAAAGGAAACAGGAGATCATATGTTGATTGTTTCAGAAATTGCTGCTGTTTCTTTTAATGAAGAGTATTATAGCGGGAATTTACTAATTGATCTAAGAAAAACAAAACCACTAATACATCTTGAACAATATACCAGAGAAGATGGTCAGGTCCATGTTTTTATTGATACAGCAGGATGTAAAGTTTTAGATGTTCCATATAAAAAGAAGTTGGATATTTAATACTTTGGTAATAAAAATATCATTCATGATTTTATTTTTAACTTATGGTTGTAGTCATTTAAAAAATTATAGGTACCCGTAAAAGCATTTGTAGTAATAATTTCTGAATTTTGTGAAAGGTACCTATAATTAGAGAAGGAGGTGATAATTTTTAAAAAGATTACTTTATCGAGCAGATTAATTAAATTAAAATTATATAAGGAGAAGGAAGAAAAATGAGTAAAAAAATATTAATTTTGAGTTTTGCTGTTTTGTTATCTGTGCTTTTTGGAGTATCTGCTATTGGGAACGCTGAAGATTTTAAAATAGGTATAAATAATTTTGGACAAGCAAACTTTTTTGCCCGCATAGGTAGGGAATCTTTAATTGACGAAGTTAAAATATTAGGTGGAACCCCTCTTGCTACCGTTACAGCAACTGTTCCTGAAAGAATTAATGCCATAGAAAATTATATATCTCAAGGTGTAGATGCTATTATAATTCAGGAAGGTGACATAAAGATGGCTGCCCCTGCTTTAGAAGAAGCCAAAAAACAGGGGATAATAATTGTATCAATGGGTGCAGGGACAGCTGATTTTGTTGATATTAAAGTGGAATCTAATGAGTGGGTCATGGGAGCAATGGCTGCCACAGAGTTAATGCATAGAATAGATGGCAAGGGTAAAATAGTAGAAATTTATAATGATCTGGGTCAGATGATTAGGATGAGAAGAAAAGAATTACAAGCTGTAATTTCTGAATATCCAGATGTTGAAATTATCGCTGGGTTTACTTATGCATGGCCTGATTTCTTTCCAGATGCAAAATCAAAAATGGAAGCTGTTTTACAGGCTCATCCAGATATAGTTGGTGTTTTTGCAACATTTGATGGGGTAGGAGTTGCAGCTGCACAGGCTATAAAAGAAGCAGGTTTACAGGACCAGATATCTGTTGTTGGTGTTGATGGTGACCCACAGGCATATGAGGAAATGAGGAAACCTAACAGTCCATTTAAAGCAACCATAGCTCAAGATCCTGATACAATGGCTCGTACTGCCGTAAGGATGCTATTTAAACTACTTAATGGTGAAGAAATACCAAGAAGGGATGTTTATATTCCTGCAATGCTAGTCACTATTGAAGACTTGCTTTAACCTGATAAAAAATTTCCAGATGAAAAATAACTAAAGTACGGTAGGGGGAAGTAGATCTACTTTCCCCTACCGTACTTTAATTATAGTTTTATAAGAAGGGAGTAATAATGTCTTCCATTGATGTAAAAGAAGAAATACTATGTACACGAAACTTAGGCAAAGAATTTAATGGTGTGTGGGTTTTGAATGATATTAGTATCAACTTGAAAAAAGGAGAAATCCATTCTATAGTTGGTGAAAATGGCGCAGGCAAATCTACTTTTATTAAAATACTATCAGGTGTTTATGCTCCCAGCAAAGGTGAAATTATTATTAATAGCCAAAAAGTAAAATTTAATAATGTTAAAGAAAGTGAACAATTGGGAATAAGAACAGTTCACCAAGAAATTAATTTGATACCTTTTTTTAATGTTATGGAAAATATTTTTATTGGGGCAGAATTAGAAAAAAAGGTTATGGCAATTAATATACTTGACAAAAAGAAATCAGCTGAAAAAGCAAAAGAAGCACTTGATACACTGGGAGTAGAACTGGATTTAAACAAATATGTTGATAAATTAGATATGTCTATGCGGAGAATTGTACAGATATGTAAGGTGTTAGTTGGTAAGTATGAAGTAATTATTTTTGATGAACCAACTACTGCATTGGGTAGTAGTGAACGGAGAAGATTACTAGAAGTTATTATGAATTTAAAAAAACAAGATGTAGGAATCATTTTTATTTCTCATAATATCGATGAAGTGTTGGAAATATCTGATAGAATTACTGTTTTTCGTGATGGTGAAAATATGGGGACGATGTTAAAAGAAGAGGCTACGGCAAGGAAAATAGTAAGTATGATGATTGGTCACAAAAGTTATTCTAATTTTACAAGAGAACCAGTTACGGATAAAGATAAAGTTATATTTGAGGCAAAAGATCTTAATACTGAAAGGCTTAAAAATATTAATTTTAAGGTTTATAAGGGTGAGGTTGTAGGAATAGCCGGTATTGTAGGTGCAGGTAAGACAGAAATTGCCAGGGCGATATTCGGAATTAATGGGGTCGAATCTGGCGAGTTTTATATTAATGGGGAGAGATATAAACCGAAACCGGGTAATTCAGTTAAAAAGGGCATTGCATTAGTCCCTGAAGAAAGGCAGGAACAAGGCTTAGTTTTAAATATGGACGTGAAAAAAAATATATCACTTGCCTATCTTGACCAGTTGGGTAAATCAAGCGTGATAGACTTTGAAACTGAAAAAAATACTGCTGAAAAATTAATTGAATATTTAAAAATTAAAACAACCGGTCCCTTTCAGATAGTAAAATATTTAAGCGGAGGAAACCAACAAAAAGTTGTTATAGGACGCTGGCTTTCCGGTGATTTTTCTCTGGGGATATTTGACGAGCCCACAAAGGGGATTGATATTAAGGCCAAGGAGGATATTTATCACCAAATAGATGTGCTAACTCATAAAGGAAAAGGAATTATTTTTATTTCTTCTTTTTTACCTGAGTTAATTAATGTTACTGACAGGATAATAGTGATGAAGGATGGTAAGATTGTAGGTGAATTTGACCCCAGACAAAATACAGAGACTGAAATTATGATTGCTATGTTAGGAGGAGATAATAATGAATAATAAAATAAATAAGACTATACGTTGGTCTGAAGTGCTGAGGAAATATGGAACAGTAATTGGTACTATAATTATGTTTATTATATTTTCATTAGTAGTTGATAGATTTTTTACCTTCAGGAATCTGTTTATGTTATTGAGACAGATGAGTATGTTAACAATTATTGCTTGTGGCTTTACTTTTGTAATGGCTGCAGGTGGTTTTGATATGTCGATTGGAAATGTAACCGGATTAGTAAGCATGATATTTGCAATTATCTTAGTTAGTACTTCAAATTTTTGGCTTTCATTTCTGATCGCATTAGGGGCTGGGCTTTTTGTTGGATTAATAAATGCTATACTTGTAGCATATATTGGTTTACCTGATTTCATCGGTACTTTTGCTGTAGGCTCGGTTGCCTACGGTATTAAAATGTTGCTTACAAAAGGTAATCCGATTTTTATTACGAATCCTCCTGAAATATTTACATTTATTGGGCAAGGGTACGTTGGGGCCATCCCTTTTCCAGTAATATTAATGTTAGCATTTTTAGTAGTTACAATGTTTATTTTGCATAAAACTAAATTAGGTAGAAGAATATATGCTATTGGGGGCAATACGGTTGCTTCGGTGTATGCAGGTATAAATGTAAAATGGTATCGAATGGTAACTTTTTTAGTATCAGGCTTAAGTGTATCCGTTGCTGCTATAATAATGACTTCAAGATTAAATTCTGGTCAACCTTTAGCCGGAGAAAATTTTTTATTAGATGTTATTGCTGCTGTATTTTTAAGTACTACAATGTTTGGAGAGGGTGAACCAAATGCAATGGGGTCTTTTGTCGGTGCTTTGATAATAAGTATGCTTAATAATGGGTTAACTATGTTAAATGTTCCTTATTATTTTCAGTATATTACTAAGGGCATGGTTGTAATAGTTGCAGTTATGTTAGCTGTTATGATGGGCCAGAAGTTGAGGGTTAAATTTTAATTCCGATATTTGTTTCTTCCGTTCGTTTTTTGATAGATTTTTGGAATTACCCTTTATAAAATATCGTTAAAAAATTCTTAAAATTAAAAATATTAGAGATTAAAATTTTTTATATTAGAAGAGGTGATGATATGGAAATATTAGCAGGTAAAGACCTAGAAAGCATTATTTTAGGTGCAACATTTTTAGGTGCAGGTGGAGGAGGTTCTGCTAGGCAGGGAAAAGATTTAAAAGGAAAAATAGATGAAATTGGAAGGCAATCTAAAATTGAATCTCTAGAGAATATAGATGATGATGCCATAGTTGCGGTCTGTGGTGGGATGGGTTCACCGATAGTTGCTTTAAAAGAAGGATTAGATATTCAGCAAGTTTACGCTATAGATGCTTTAGAAGAATATCTTGATAAAAAAATTGATTATATAATCCCCTTGGAAATAGGGGGGGGGAAATACGATGGGGCCTATATATGTTGCTACAGCGAAGGATATTACGATTTTAGATGCTGATGGTGCAGGAAGGGCAATTCCAGAATTGCAGATGACAATGTATGCAATAGAAGGTGTTTCTTTTGATCCATTCGTAATGAGTAACAAAAGTGGTGCAACAGTTATCCTAAAAGTCAATAGTCCCGCTGAGTGTGAAAATTTAGCTAGAGCTATTACTACAGAATTTGGTATGATGGCCGGTTTTGCTACTAATGTAATGTCTGGTAAAAAAGTTAAAAATGTTGCTGTAAAAGGTAGTATTACTTTGGCTAAAAGAATTGGTAATATATTACTCAAAGATGATATAGAAATCGAAAAAAGGGTCGAAGAAATATTAAAGGTAACAGATGGTTATAAACTGATAGAGGGAAAAGTAGCTAAAGTTAAGACTATAACGGAAAAGGGGTTTGATTTTTCTCAGGTATTAATAGATGGAATTGGGGATTCAAAAGGGAAAAAACTAATTATAGATGTGAAGAATGAGAATATGATTGCCTGGGATAAGGATAAGAAACCGGTAGCAATGATTCCAGATTTGATATGTACTTTAGATAAAGATGGCAACCCTATTACAAATGCTGATATAAAAGAAGAATTAGAAGTGATTGTTTTTGGAATAAAGAGTGATAAAAAATGGAGAAGGCCCATATCATATAATATTTTTAAGAAAAATCTCAGTAAATTTGGTTATCATTCAGATTATGTACCTATAGAGAAGTTACACAGGTAATGCTTATATATTATAGCAAATAATAGGCTTTCAGAAAATTCGTTCTTTAAAAATTAAATATTAGGAAGGAAAGATTTTACAAAGCGTATCTTATTTTTGTTACCTATTTTAGCAGCAGTCAAAGCAACCAGGAGAACGTTAATATGGGCATAGTACAGCGATTAGAAACATCCTGGAGTCCTCTAATGCTCGGATTTTGCATACAAAGATCAAGTAATCTGGAAAATATCCTTTCACACCCACTATGAAGATTATAAACTTTCTTGAATTTCGGAGTGCCATAAACAATCTGTTTACGAATATCCTCGCTAATTAGATTTCGGGCAATATAGTGCTTGGCATTAATGTCCTTGATAATAAAGGAAAGAACTTTTGCCGAATCAAGGTCAGCATCTGCGATTACCGCATAGATACTAAGGCCGAATCTATCTTTAGCCAATTCAAGCTGAGGGATAAAATAACCTTGCTGTCTACTACATTGGCTGTCCTGGTTTCTTCTAAAATGGGTAATTCAGATAAGGCATCAGAGAGAACAAAATTCCGGTAACCCCAGAAGTATTTAAACTCTTTCTGAAAGGGTTTAGGAAAATGGACCATGATACTAAGACGAGATTCCGGGTCACCTTTAGGTTTCTTGGTTTTATCAAATCTATCTTTA
>ASPC01000041.1 GCA_000405345.1 Atribacteria bacterium SCGC AAA255-N14 | reverse complement strand
CCGGAAACAAGTTGGTCTGGAGATTATATTGGGAAAGAAAGACTCCTTTAAAGAGGAAAGAAGAGAGGATATTAGTTGTAGGTGCAGGGGATGCAGGAGATATTATTTGCCGAGAGATTGAAAAGAGAAAAGATTTAGGCTGGATGGTTGGTTTTGTCGATGATGATATTTCCAAAGTTGGTAGCATTATTCGTAATAAAAAAGTATTTGGTGTAATTGATGATATTAATAAGATTATTAATAGGGAAAAAATTGGTATAGTGATTATTGCTATTCCTTCTGCCCGTGGCGCCGAGATCAGAAGGATTATAAGAAAGATAAATAGTAAGGATGTAAAAATAAAGACCGTACCAGGTGTGTATGAATTAATTGATGGAAAGGTAGAAATATCCCGAATCAGAAATGTAGAAATAAAAGATTTACTCAATCGTGAATGTGTTGATTTGAATATTGAAAAAATATCCGAATATATAAAAGGAAAAAGAATTATGGTAACCGGGGGCGCTGGCTCTATCGGCGAAGAAATAAGTATTCAGGTTTGCAAATTTTCTCCTGAAAAGTTAATGGTAATAGATCACAATGAGAACGGTCTTTTTTATACCGAAAAAAATATCAAAAAAGAATATTGCGATTTGAATTTTGAGATTGTAATGGCAGATATTAAAGATAAAAAGAAGATGGAGGNGATCTTTAAAAAATTTAAACCGGAAGTTATTTTTCATGCTGCAGCCCATAAACATGTTCCCATGATGGAATATCATCCTGATGAGGCGATAAAAAATAATATTATTGGAACTAAAAATTTAGTTGAATTAGCTGATAAATGGGAAGTGAAAAATTTTGTAATGATATCCACTGATAAAGCCATTCATCCTACAAGTGTAATGGGAGCAAGTAAGCGGGTAGCGGAAATGATATTAAAAATGTACGCAACAAAAAGCAAGACTCATTTTGTCGCGGTTCGTTTTGGCAATGTATTAGAAAGCAATGGGAGTGTTATTCCAACTTTTAAGAAGCAGATTAGTGATGGGGGACCTATTACTGTAACTGACAAAGAAATTAAAAGGTATTTTATGACTATTTCAGAGGCAAGCCAATTGGTCATACAAGCTGGTGGATTAGGCATTAGAGAGGCAGTTTTTGTTTTAGACATGGGAGAACCGATAAAAATATTGGATTTGGCATGGAATTTAATTCGGTTATCAGGCTTAATACCCAATGAGGATATAAAAATAGAGTTTATTGGTTTAAGGCCGGGAGAAAAGTTATTTGAAGAATTATTGACCAAGAAGGAAAAGAGTGGGGTATTGGGAGATAGTGGGCATGAGAGAATTTTTATAGCTCAGACTGAAGAGATTGACGAGGAGAAGTTGGAGAAAGATGTTAGGGAATTGGAAGTGTTGTCAAAAAAGATGGACCATGAGGGAATAGTAAAAAAATTGCAAGAAATTATACCTAGCTATAAACCGAATAGGGGAATGATGAAGAAGAAATAATTTATTAGTCTTCCGGCCTACTAATCGGCCAGTCAAATTAGTCGTTAGTGAACAGTTCATGAGTATACAGACATAGTGAATTTTAGAGATAGAACCTTAGTAAGTCAATAGAGTTTTTTGGTAAAGGATACGAGCAAAGGAACATCCTCAAAATTACTTGAGGTTGTCCTGGAAGAAAAGAGGAGAGAAATAATAAAGGAATGGATTAATTCCGGAAGGATTGAAAACGTAATTATCAAGCAGTAAAGACTACTGAAAATTCGTCACGTTATTATTTTACTTTTATTATATTTTAATATATCACAATTTGTCACCCGTTTAGACCAGGCCTAATTTGTATTTTAAATTAACTTTAAATGGGGAGTTAAAATGCTAAAAAGAATAAAGGAAAGATTATACGGAATATTAGAAATTGCAGCAGTTGATGATATGGTTAGTAAAACATTCGATATATTTATTATGACCTTAATTACCCTTAATGTAATTGCCGTTATTTTAGCTACTGTTGAGAGAGTAGATTCTCAATATCAATATTATTTTCGTATCTTTGAAATATTTTCAGTAACTATATTTACCATAGAATATCTCTTAAGATTGTGGACTTGCACAATCAATAAAAATTTTAGAAATTCTGTAACCGGAAGAATAAAATATACTCTTACACCTTTTGCAATTATCGACATATTAGCCATTTTACCTTTTTATTTACCCATGATTATCCCTTTAGATTTAAGATTTATTAGAGCAGTACGTCTTTTTCGCCTATTTCGTTTATTTAAAATAGGCAGGTATTCAAAAGCCCTATTATTACTTAAAAAAGTCTTGAAAGATAAGAAAGAAGAGTTAATCTTAGTTATCTTCATAATATTTCTCTTGTTAATTATATTTTCCAGCTTAATGTATTTTATTGAAAAAGAAGCCCAACCTGAAGCATTCTCCAGTATTCCAGAGGCGATGTGGTGGGGGGTAATTACTTTAACTACCGTAGGTTATGGTGATGTTTATCCGATTACTTCATTAGGAAAGATTTTAGGAGCGTTAATTGCCTTTTTAGGAATCGGGATGTTTGCTTTGCCTGCTGGCATACTCGGTTCTGGCTTAGTGGAAATTGTTCGGGAAAAAGAGATAAATATTGATAGGTCAATAGAAGAACTAGGTACCAACAAAACTGCAGCACGTCCTAACATAAATAATAAAATTAATATTTTGGAAGAAAAACTAAAAGGAGCAACTGAAGAACTAAAGTCACTAAAGAAAATGTTAAAATAGAAAACTGTATTATTGTCTAAAATTAAAACGGGAAGGCTTCACAAATTTTACATAGTAATTATTTTAAGAGTATACAGACTCACCAAACAAAGGGATAGCAAATAAATGAAACCGGTTTTTGTTGATAACAACAGCATTAAAGCGGTCAAAGAAGAAGATTATCGAGAAGCATAAAAAGCCAGAAAGAAATTAGAAAAAGAAGAATTTAGTCGGTCGGGAAGGTGAAAAGTTGCAAACTAAACAAATATATTCAAAGGTAGTTCCTGGACCTGTTCCTATCTTTTCTATTCAATCAATCTTAATGACGTAAAGCTATTCTAATAA
>ASPC01000040.1 GCA_000405345.1 Atribacteria bacterium SCGC AAA255-N14 | reverse complement strand
TTGCAAACTAAACAAATATATTCAAAGGTAGTTCCTGGACCTGTTCCTATCTTTTCTATTCAATCAATCTTAATGACGTAAAGCTATTCTAATAATAATTTAAGGGGGATGAGAAAATGAAAAGGAAATATTTTTTTGTAATTTTATTTCTCATACTAGCTATGTTTTTATCGGGGTGTGGTAAAAAAACGGAGATGGTGAAAAAAAGCGGATTAGCTATTGTTATAGAAAAATTTGAGGAAAAATATGATGTTGGTGAAAGGAAAATGAAAGCTTTTGGGATGATAGGCGCTGAAGACGGTTTTGGCCTTATTGTTGAAGGAGAAGAGATAGAACTTTATAAATTCGATCCGGATTCAGATGATGAAAAAACACGAGAAAATATTAAAAGCGCTAAAACAACAGGTACCATAAAAATGGAAGGTTTTTCTTTCCCGGTAATATATAATGAAAGCATAGATGTGGCTTTAATGAGGTACGATGAACACCCTAAGAGAGATGAAATTGTAGAAGTGTTTAAAAGTATAAATTAAATAGACACATCTCATTTTCTTAAATAGGGAAGGCGCACTAAGACAATAGTCCGGTAACTTTTAGGGTGTCCTGGAAGAAAAGAGGAGAGAAATAATAAAGGAATGGATTAATTCCGGAAGGATTGAAGATATACAGCAATTAAAAAATACTACCGGCAGTTAGAAAAATATTATTAAAGATAAAAAAGGAGGGTTAAAATGGCAAAGCAAAAATGCCAGAAATGCGGAAAAATATGGAACGGTTGGGCCCAACCGGATATTTGTCCGGATTGTGGCGGTAAGTTAGAAAATGTTGATGAGCAGAAAGAAGAGGAGAAAAAAACAAAGGAGAATGTTAAATAATTCATAAGATTTAAATAATAACAACATAGTTTATATGCTTGTTTATATAATAAGATTAATAGGAGGAAAAGATGAAAGATGCGGATAAGACAAAAGTAGAATTAATAAAAGAACTGAAAGTTTTGAGAAAAGAGCGGGGGGGGGGGGGGGGGTCAATGAACGACCTCACCAAACACAAACAGAAAGAGGAGAAATTATCCCAAACCAAAGAATATTTGGAAAACCTGCTCAGATATGCTAATGCACCCATTATTGTTTGGGATACCTCGCTGTCAATAACCCGCTTTAACCATGCTTTTGAAAATCTAAGCGGTTACCTTGGAAATGAAGTAATTGGTAAAAAAATTGATATTCTGTTCTCCCAAGACAAAATAGAAAGCGCACTGGAGCAAATTCAAAAAACAGCCAGTGGAGAAAGATGGGAAGCTATAGAGATTGAAATCCAGAGAAAAGACGGCGAAACAAGGATAGTGCTATGGAATTCAGCCAATATTCTGGATACAGAAAAGAAAAACGTCATTGCAACCATTGCCCAAGGACAGGACATCACCGAGCAAAAGCAGGCAGAAGAGGCGTTACTCAAAGCCCTTGCTCAAGCTAATGAAGGCAAGCGCACTCTTGATGCTTTGATGGAACAAGTGCCAGAAGGTATTACTATCGCGGATGCCCCTGATGTACTCATTCGCATGGTCAGTCGTTATGGACGCGAACTGACCGGTAAATCAAAAGAAATACTCGAGGGAATAACCGTTGATAAACACGCACATCAATGGGATATCTATCGCGCCGATGGAGAGACGCCAGCAAAAAACAAGGATTTACCACTGACTCGTGCTACCCAGAAGGGCGAGGTAGTGAAAGATGAGGAATGGGTATTGGGCAACCAATACAACGAGCGCATCCCAATTCTCTGCAATGCTGGTCCAATCAAAGATGAGGAAGGCAATATCACCGGTGGTGTTATTGCCTGGCGCGACATCACCGAACGCAAGCAGGCAGAAGAAAAAATTAAACACCTCAACCTCGTCCTTCGTGTCATTCGCAACGTTAACCAACTTATTGTTAAAGAAAAAGACTGTAATAAATTAATCAAAGGCGCTTGTGAGAATCTTATCGAAGCACGTGGTTATTATAACATCTGGATAGCACTATTGGATGGAGAGGGAAAACTTAAAACATACGCCGAGGCCGGTTTGGGGAAGGACTTTTTACTCATGATCGAACTATTAAAGAGAGGCAAACTTCCCACTTGCAGCAAGAGGGCTTTAAAACAACAGGAGGTTGTACTAACTAGAGATCCGGCATCTACCTGCACCGAATGTCCACTGTCACAGAAGTATTCTGACCGAGTGGGATTTACCATCCGGTTAGAACATGGTGGGAAGGTCTATGGTCTAATGTCTGTTTCTATCCCTGCTCATCTTGTTGACGACCAGGAAGAACAAGATTTGTTTGAGGAAGTTGCTGAAGACATCGCTTTCGGTATACACAATATTGAATTGGATGAAGAGCGCAAACTAGCAGGGGAAAATTTGAAGAATACAAAAGACGAATTACAAATGATTATGGACTCAGTACCCGCTATAATTTTCTATAAAGATACAGAAGGCAGACTTGTCCGGACAAACAAAGCTAACGCTGATGCATTTGGGATGCCTATGAAAGATATGATAGGCATGACTACAGAAGAACTTTTTCCCAAGGAACAGGCCAAGAAAATGAGAAAAGATGATCAGGAAGTTATTATTTCCGGAAAAGCAAAAAAGAATATAATCGAATCTTTTTCAACACCCGAAGGAATAAGATGGCAAACTACCGATAAGATACCTTACAGGGATAAAAAAGGTAGAGTAACCGGGGTTATCGGTCTGGCTAAAGATATCACCGAAGAAAAAGAGGTAGACCGAATAAAAAGCGAATTTATCTCTACAGTTTCTCACGAATTAAGGACCCCTCTTTCTATCACCAGGGAAGGCATAAGTCTTGTCCTGGATAAAATACCAGGCAAGATAAATAAAAAACAGGATAAGATCCTTACTATCGCAAAGGGAAATATCGACAGATTAGCTCGAATTATAAATGATCTCCTTGATATATCCAAAATTGAAGCAGGGAAGGTAGGATTAAAAAAGGAAAGAGTTAAAATAATAAATCTAATAGAACAGGTTGCCTCTTCTTTTGAAAACAAAATAAAAGAGAAAGGCTTGGAACTAAAAGTGAATTTCCCCAAGAAAGAGGTATATGTATATGCCGAAAGTGATAAAATTGTTCAGATCTTCACCAATCTATTAGGAAACGCCTTGAAATTCACCGAAAAAGGCTATATAGAGATTTCAGCTAAAGAATTAGAAGATGAGATTGAATGTGTTATTAGTGATACAGGTATAGGTATTTCCAAAGATGATTTACCCAAATTATTTAATAAATTTCAGCAATTCGGCCGGATTGATAGTGCAGGAGAGAAAGGGACAGGTTTGGGGCTTTCCATTATCAAAGGAATGGTTAAGGCGCACCATGGTAAGATTTGGGCTAAAAGCACACCTGACATTGGATCTAAATTTATCTTTACCTTGCCTAAACATATAACTAACGAGGTACTCTTTAATAAATATATTAATGATAGCATAAAAGAGGCGATAAAAAAGAATTCAAAGATGTCTCTTATTGCAGTATCTATCTTTGAATTTAATAAATTAAAGCAGAAAATATCTAGCCAGATTTTAGATTCTACTTTAAAAGAGATAGAAGAGGTGCTTCGAAATAATAGTTGTCGGGCAGGAGATGTTGTGGTGAGAACAGGTAACCAGAATATCGTTCTTTTAAGTAATTGTGATAAAAAAAATGCTTTAAAGGTAGAAGGTAGGACAAAGAAAATATTGGATGATTATCTAAAACAGCAGAATCTAACTAAAAAGTATGAGTTTCAAATCGGCTGTTCTACCTATCCGGATGATGGTTTATGTTCTGAAAAATTACTTAAGACTGCAGAGAAGGGTGTATAGAATAGCGTATAGCGTAGAGATTGTTAAGAAGTAGGGAGTAGGGGCGTATTGCATACGCCCTGATAGCGTATAAAATTAGTTAGTTGGTTAGTTAGTTACCTAGTTTTGAAAAGAGAAGAAAGAAGACTAATTCATATCTCTTAAAGAGAATAGAAGACAGAGGTCAGAATAAAAAACATAAATGTCATTGCGACCGCAGGGAGCGCGGCAATCCCGGCTCCGTACTGCGTAAAAAAATATGATATAAATAATATAAAAAATTACCAAAAGAAAAGAGAGGAAGGATGGGTAATAAAAATGGCTAAGAGGAAAGAGAGAAGTTCAGGTCTTGAAATGTTACTTTTTTATAACAACAAGTAGACATTGATGAAAAATGTGATATTTCAAGACCTGACCCCAAATATTCCACCCGGCTGGAGCGAGGATGAGGCGTTGATCATGAATATCCGCGACTTGATCCCGGAGAGTCTCCGCGAGAAAGAGTTGTTAATAGTGCAGAAATTGAGCCAATCTAAAGTTTTAAAACCTTATCGTGCGCAGCGGATTACCAAGAGTGGCCTGATAGTGGAGGTATGGATGACCGCCTCCGCGGTGAAAAATGAGACTGGGGAGATATATGCCATTTCTACCAATGAACGGGGGATACAGAATAAAAAAAATTATAAGCATGCCCAATTACCGAAAGGAATAAAATCATGACTAAAAAAAAGATNGATTCATCTGGCNGGTCGGANGATTTGCGCCGGCAGGCAGANGAGATAGCCCGGGGNAAAGTCCCNAAANTACCGGAAAATNTNNATANNCTGTCACCCGAAGAGCANANGAAATTACTCCATGANNTANAGGTGNANCAGATCGAACTTACCATNCAGAACGANTCNCTNCGNCNGACGCAAGAGNAACTCGAATCCTCACAGTCGCGNTATTNTAATCTTTACGATCTGGCTCCGGTGGGCTATTTCACTCAAAATAAAGAGGGATTGATCCTGGAAGCGAACCTCAAGGCAGGNAGTTTGNTGNGTGTGGTGCGAAAGACTTTAAATAAGAAGTTGTTTACCCGCTTTATCCACCGCGAGGATCAGGATTTTTACTATCTTCACCATAAACAGCTCTTTGAAACAGGTAAACCGCAGGTGTGCGAGCTGAGAATGGTGAAAAAGGACGGCTCCCTATTCTGGGTGCGGTTGGAGTCGACTATAGCACGGGATAGTGAGAGCGGAAGTACCTTGAGTTACACTGTGATAAGCGACATCACCGAGCGCAAACAGGCGGAGAAGGCTTTAACAGAATCAGAAGAAAAATTCCGCATAACCTTAAAAAATTCACCCATTGTAGTATGGAATCAGGATAAAGATTTACGCTATACCTGGATATATAATCCGAATCCCGGATTCAAACCTGAAGAAACCCTTGGTAAGACCGACAAGGAACTCTTGCCGGCCGATGATGCCGAAAAACTGATGCATATAAAAAGAAAGGTATTAGAAAGCGGTATCGGTGTTAGAGAAGAAACAAAGACCACGATTAACGGGGATGATTATTATTATGACCTGACCGTTGAGCCCTTGTTGGATTCAAATAATATAATTATCGGTATCACCTGCGCAGCCGTTGATATCACTTCACAGAAGAAAACAGAACAAGAACTTGTAGTATCCGAAGAAAAATACCACAACTTATTTGAAAACACCGGTACTGCAACGATGGTTTTAGAAGAGGATATGACTATCTCGATGATAAACTCCCAGGCAGAAAAACTGAGTGGGTACACTAAAGAGGAAATCGAAAACAAGATGAAATGGACTGATTTTGTTGCACCGGAAGATTTGGAAAGGATGAAAAAATACCATATTGCCCGGAGAAAAGACGGGGAGAAACCTCCTACAGAATATGAATTTCGTATGATGGATAAAAAAGGTAAAGTTAAAGATATATTCGTAAAGGGTAGAACGATTCCTAATACCAAGAAGAGCATTGCTTGCTTAACGGACATCACCAAGCGCAAGCAGGCGGAAGAAAAACTCAAAAAGCAAACACATGATCTTAATGAACGAATCAAAGAATTAAATTGTTTTTTTAAACTATCTAAAATTATGGAAAAAATGGGCCAATCCCTGGAAGAAATCTTACAAGCAATAATTAGCTTGCTTCCCTCGTCCTGGCAGTATCCGGAAATCACTTGTGCACGCATTATATTGGACGAAAAAGAATGTAAGACCGATAATTTTAAAGAGACTATCTGGAAACAAAGCGCTGATATCAAGATTCAAGAAAAAACCGTGGGTCGATTAGAAATCTATTATCTGGAAGAGCGAAAAATGATGGATGAAGGACCTTTTCAGAAGGAAGAAGGAAAATTGATAAGTGCTACTGCCGAGAGATTGGGAAACTTAATAGAGGGGAAACAATCAGAAATAAAGCTCCAGCAAAGCTACCAGAAACTCAAAAATGCCCTGGATGCATCCATCGAAACCATGTCTAAAATAATCGAAGTCAAAGACCCCTATACTGCCGGCCACCAACAGAAAGTTTCTCAATTGACCACAGCCATAGCTAAAGAGCTAAACTTTTCTCCGGATAAGGTTGAAGGGATAAGGATAGCCTCTCTAATCCATGACATCGGAAAGATAAGCGTACCTACTGAAATCCTAAGCAAGACCACCACATTATCTGATATAGAGTTCAGTCTAATCAAAGGACATTCCCAGGCCGGATCCGATATCTTAAAAGCCATAGATTTTTCCTATCCTGTAGCTCAAATTGTCCTCCAACATCACGAAAGATTAGATGGTACTGGATATCCCAATAATTTAAAAGGTGATGAGATTCTTTTAGAAGCTAAAATCATAGGAGTAGCAGATGTGGTAGGGGCGATGTTATCTCAGCGTCCTTATCGGTCAGCTCACAGCATGGAAGAAGTGTTAGAGGAGATATCCAAAAACAAAGGCATCCTTTATGATCCTAAAATAGTTGATGTTTGTATTAAACTATTCAAAGAAAAAGAATTTAAATTTGAATAGATAAAAGTGTTTAAAATTAACATTTGATTATTTTAAAAAATAAAACAAAAATTATTGATATTTTCTCCTGATTTTTTCTTTTTTTAATGTTATAATAAAAAACAGAAAAGGGAGCGTAATCTCCAAAATTACACTCCCTTTTTTATGGCTATACCGAAAGATTCAACCTTCGCTTTCCTTTCAATTATTTATTTTTTAGTCCCGAATGTTTCACTTTAAGTTATAAAATACTGCAGAGTTTAACAGATCATACTCAGTTCAAAGACTACACAGAGGCTGGAGATGATATATAGCGGTTAAGCCCTTTATTCATGCCATGCCAAGAAGGGTTTGACACATTATATTTAAACATATAATTAATGAGTATTTAGAAAATAAATATAGTCTAATACCGGTTAATAACGAGAAAAAGCCTTACATTTACTGGAAACCTTTCCAGTATAAAAAAGCAAATAGAGAAGATATTTTTAGCTGGTTTAGTAATTTTGCCAAACCCAATATCGGCATAGTTACCGGAAAAATAAGCCAATTAGCGGTCATTGATGTTGACGATCTTAATCTTTTGCCGGAGTTAAATGAAATATTGCCGGAGCTAAGGGAAACAACCAGGGTCAGGACAAGAAGGGGATATCATTACTATTTCTCTCTCAATGGCGAACATGTCAAAAGCACCAACCGTTTGTTATGTATAGTAAAAAATGCATTATATTTTTAACTGACTAAAAGCTTTTTTGGCCAGGTTAAAAAATATAATGGCGGGCTCAAGCTGATACTTTTCATCGTAAGACAAATTTTCTTTTTCTGATAATCGCATGACTTCCCCTTCTCTTCCTGCTCACTATACTTCTACGTTTAAATGTTTTTTATCTGTCTGTGTGCGTACACTCCGGGCAGAACAGATAAAAAATACTAAAACTATTCCAAGAGCTTTTATACGCGACAATGAGGGCGTTTATAGAAGACTCAGGCACCGCAAAAAATGCAGGCAGATAATTGAGTACGAGATTTTTTGCGGCACCAGCTTCTACAAACGCCGGGAGAAGAAATTACAAAGAGAAGAAAAAAGATGATCCTTCCCTGGCGATAGGTGAAAAATATATAAGTAAAAATGTTTCTTTCTTTTAACTTTTTATTTATATATGTTTTTACTTATCGCTAACCGTAAGAAATCCGATAAATTTAGCCACCGAAAAGTAAGGTAAAAAGTTCCCGCAATTATTCCCTCATTTACTTTTTATCTTTCTTTTACGGGGATAAGACTCATCCACCGTTCACTAACCGCTACACATTCTGTATCAGAATAAAGATTTATAAGAGGGGGGTGATTTTCCCTTCTTATATATCTTTTAAGCGTTCGTCTTCTCTTTAGCATTACACGATAAAAATAACCTCAAATTTCTATCTTTCCTAAATTTGAGTTATTTTTTGAGTGTTATGCTTCTCTGTTTACTTTTTTATTTCTGGTATTGCTTTTTGTAAAAGAGGAGAATTTTCCTGTTTACAAAAAGCAATACTCTTTCTCCGGCAATGCTTCCACCGGCAGATTACTATTTTCCCGGTGGGTGCATTGTTCTTTCTTTGTTTTCCTTTTCTTGTCTTCTCTCTCCTCTCCCTGCGATAGGTAAAAATGAACCTCCCCCGCTTTACCGGACACCAAGATAAGACTATAATTAATTTAATGGAGGTTCAAATAATATGAAGAAAAGACAATACACACAGGAATTTAAGAAAGAGGCAGTTGAGTATAGCCTAACATCAGAAAAGACCGTAGAAGAAGTTGCCCGGGATCTGGGAATTTCACATCATAATTTAACCCGTTGGCGCACCGAATACCGCAAGCGTGGCCAACTGGCCTTCCCCGGTCATGGCAAAGAAAACCTGACTCCTCGGGAAGAGGAAAACAGAAGACTCAAAAAAGAGCTTATTGATATTGCCCAGGAGCGTGATATACTAAAAAAAGCTTTGGCCATCTTCACGAAAAAACCGTAGACCGCTATCGGTTTATCCGGGGATACACTAAATTATTTAGTGTCAAGAAGATGTGCCAGGTAATGAATGTTTCCCGGTCCGGATATTATAATTGGCTAAAATATCCCCTAAGTAAGAGAAGGATAGAAGATATGAAATTAAAACAGAAGATAATGGAAATATATAATCATAATCGCAAAACCTATGGTAGTCCCCGTATCCACCAAAAACTGTTACGGGAAGGCTATGTTATTGGTAAAAAGCGAGTAGAAAGGCTCATGCAGGAGCTTGGTATCCAAGCTGTGGCTAAAAGAAAATATAAAGTAACCACCGATTCCAGACATTCCCGGCCGGTAGCCGAAAATCACCTGAATCGCCAGTTTACACCAGAGAGACCCAATCAATACTGGGTCGCCGATATCACCTACATTGCAACCAAAGAAGGCTGGCTATACCTGGCTACCATCATGGATCTCTATTCCCGTAAAATTATCGGCTGGTCATTAAGAGAAAGGTTAACCAAAGAATTAGTTATTGCCGCACTTCATATGGCTTTAAAACAGAGAAAACTTTCTGTTGACTTACTTCTGCATTCAGACCGTGGTAGCCAATATGCCAGCGAATTATACCAGCTACTTCTTTTAAAAAATGGCATACTATGTTCCATGAGCCGTAAAGGTAACTGCTGGGACAATGCCGTGATGGAGAGTTTTTATCATACCTTAAAAGTAGAATTGATTTATCGGAAAACCTATGAAACAAGAAGACAGGCTCGAAGAGATATATTTGAATACATCGAAATCTTTTATAACAGAGAAAGATTACATTCCTCTATCGGTTATTACAGTCCTGAGGAATATGAAAAACTAATGTTAACAAAAGTGTCTTAACTAAGTGTCCGAAATAACGGAGGAAGATCAAAAAATCTTAAAGCAAATAGGTTCTTTCTTATTTGTTTTAAAATATTTTTTTCTTATCGCGTAAACGCAAAGAATCAGGAAGAAGTAGCCACCGAAAAGTGAGATAAAAATATATTTACGCTTTCAATTGTTTCTTATTTTTTATCTCTCTTTTACGGGCGAAAGACTAAACCACCAAACAACAGCAGAATCACTAAAAGAATCAGAATAGGGGCGGGGCAAGGGAGAGAGGGTCTCGATAAGCTTGCATGTATTCTTTTAGAGTAGGGGGTGAATCGACCGCAGTTTTTCTGTCCCCCTTATACTCCCCCCTATTATAAATAACCTAACCTTAAATTTTTTTAGCGACGTGGAATATCCCGAGCCAAAAGCAAAGCATCAGCACACTTACACCTGCACTTACCCCTTTTGCGAGGCAAGGGATTGAAACCAAAGCAAAAAAGTGAAAAGAAGGGGGTTGTGAGAGGGGTTTTAGGGGGGAGAAAGGGGGAAGGAAAGCTACCCGCCCCGTACATTGTTAGCGTAAAATTAAAACAACCGGTGTAGATTAAATTGTACTTTATTTTTTATCTTCTGTTCTTCTCTTCTCTTTGCGATAGGTGAAAAAAATAATAATAAAATGTATCTTTTATTTCCTGCATTTTATAATTATTGTTTTTTTACTTATCGCTAACCGCACGGAATCCGATAATTCCAGCCACCGGAAAATAAGATAAAAAACTCCCTTTTATCTACCCTCATTTACTTTTTATCTTTTTTTCCGGGGAGAAGACTAAGTCATGATACATTAAAATAAATTTAAACTAAATGTAAAATACTAGAGAAAAGTCGCCCTGGCATGGAAATAATTAATGAGAGAGATAGAGAAAAGGAGTGGATCCCTAATTTGTTGGGCAAAGAATTTAGAAAAATATAAAAAAAGAAGGTATATTGTATTTGCGGGTGTTAACTACGTTGATAGCCCGCATTTTTTATTGGATTTAACATAAATACTATAATAGTTTGGTTTATGATTTCTCATTATAATTTCTTCCTTCTATTTTTCAACATGTTTCTTGAGACCGAAATAATTTTTACCGAGATAGCATATATCAGGATTAAAACTCAAAATGAAGTGAACACTGGATTCATTTACAATCTGCCTATATTTTTTCATTTCCGCAACAACTTCTTTTAAGTGCACTCCTTGAGCTGTTTCTTTATATTTTCTTTCTACAATCTTTTTTATTGTGTTAGTTAAGGTATCTGATGGACGCTCATATCCCCATTCACTAAGCGCGAAGGTTCCATGTATCCCGGTCCAAACGATACCAAATTTCTCTTGATTAAGTATGGCATGAATATTGTACTCGGTAGATTTATGATCAGGATAAAGAGAATTATAAACTTTTGTTATTTTAGTGCTATGTGCGGGCTTGCCAATCGATCGTAAGGCCAGATAGATTCTTTGTGCTTTGTAAAGGTGAATATGACTTAATCGAACAATATGGTCAGCAAGAAATTGCAAATCTTTTTTAATGAGAAAGAGTTGTGCTTGTGCTTTCCATTGAATAATTATAGAATCAGAGTCAATATAATCGAGGAGTATTTCCCTGGGTTTAATTGCCAAAATATCATCAGGTATGTTTCCTATAATTGACGAACTGATATGTGAAACTGTCATATAAGGTACTCTTGAACACTTAGTAAGAAAACCCGTGGTTAAACTTTCATGGGAATCTTCTTCCACAATTAAGCTTCCTTGTTTTCTCATAATTTGATAAATCAAAGCTCTGGAAAAAATGGAAGCATTTTTATGATATCGAAGCCTACGCCAAGCTCTGAATTCTTCCTGCCGGATACGCTCTTTTGAAGTACCATAGTGATCCCCAATCCATTGCAGTGTCATCTTTTTACCTGTTAGGAATCCTTCTCTTGCTCTTATGATATAAGACTCGTTTTCTTTAAGACAGGAAAATTCCTCCGTAATTGACTCTTGGGTAAGAGGTTGTATAAAAAATTTATCATCTATTGTCTTTGATGAAATTTCCTCAATAATGGATTTAATGGTAGCTTCAGATAACTCACTTGGTATAAAAGATAAAATATAAGCTACGGGAAAGAAGTAGTGCCTCTGCTTCCAGGTATTTCCTATGAGTCCAAACCGTTTCCCAAACTGAACTATTTCCCTTAATGGGATTATCGTTTGCTGTTTAATAAAAAGAGATCTTGCAAGGTTTGTTAGCTGGTGTTTGTTCAGGCGAATTTGCTTTGCCTGTGCCAATCTGAGATTTAATTGGCAAAGCCATTGGAAAAGCCTTCTTTTTGGGAGGAAATACTTTTTCTTCGAACTTCTCCTATTTATCAATAAAAATCTGGAATCATTTAAAAGTGCTTTTTTAAGTATTTCACGATCATAATCCGGCTCTGCGAAATTTGTTAAGTCTTCAAAAGTAAAGCAGTGCTCATATTGATCAAAAACATTTAAAAGGTAATTAATTTGATTATCTATTTTTATTATCCTTCATCCTTATGTTATATTTCTGATGCCTCTCTTATTATATCTTCTGCGAAAACCCAAAAGCAATAGGATTTTTCTAATTACATTTTCCCAATTTACACACTGGGAAGGTGTCCCCTATTTTTTACTGGGTTTTTTCAAAAAAAGAATCGTCCCTTGTTTTCTGAGAGGATTCTTAAAAAAAAAGGGGAGGGAAGGGAAGCTACCCGCCCCGTCAGTGTTAGAGTTGAAAAAATAAAGTTACCAGGATTGATTAATTTAGATTTATTAGTAGAGAAAAAAAGTAGGGCCTTAAATTTTTAAACGTCTTATTGCTCCCTGATATTATTCTTTTAATATTAATTTAATATTATGAAGATAAGAAATAAAATACAAGATAAAGAATAAAAAAACAAAGAATAAAGAGGGATTCCTTAAAAACATAGTATATTAGTCCACGTTTACGCGCTGAAACCGTTGAAAAATATAGAATTTACCCCTGTAAATTTACAGTGTTTTTCGTATTTTAACCAAAAAATCCCTTTTTATCTAAACTCTTTATTGTATTACTTACAATTCGCCAATCCATATTTGCCACTTCTGCAATCTTATTGATCGAAGGATTCTCCCCCTCGAAAACAGTTCCCAAAAGACAGGCTATTCCTCTTTGTGTGTTACTTAGCTCCGTCAGTGTTCTAATATTTTTAATCAAAACATTGTTTGCTTTTAATCTTCCATCCTTAAAGCGGTGTGCGCAATGATTGCATTCTATATAAGAAAGTTTTTCCCTGATGTTAATACATCCAACATTATAATTCTTCCGGTAGACTTTATTTAACTTAACTGCAATTAAAGGATTCGATAAAGAATAGTTTTTATCCATGATTATCTTTTTAGAATATTCTTTCGTATTCCTGTTTTGGATTAATAAATTATAAAGGACAAATAAGCTGTTATTTCTCTCCCCTTCCTGTAAATCCCTGCTTAATATCTGGCGTATGCAGTCTACTTTATGGCCATGATATTTCGGCATTTTAAACGGTTTTTTATCTTTTGGACAATCCGGACAATGATAATTTCCGATTAATGTCTTGGGTATTGGCTGTATTTCACTGAGGGGAATCTCGTAAGTATATTGATGGTCATTGATGGTAGACGGAGGTGCTACAACGTAGGTTCCGTTACTTTTTAATTCAAGCCTTTTATTGAACAAACGGTTGGTGCTTTTGACATGTTCGCCATTGAGAGAGAAATAGTAATGATATCCCCTTCTTGTCCTGACCCTGGTTGTTTCCCTTAGCTC
>ASPC01000039.1 GCA_000405345.1 Atribacteria bacterium SCGC AAA255-N14 | reverse complement strand
TAAGAATATCTTCCATAATGATGGTAATGATTTAGTGGCTAAAGTCAATGCAAGAATCCTTGATTATAAGTCTACTGATGTTATGGATGTGTAACTTTAATATATTGTAATATTTCTCCTTGGAAGGGCCGCGGACCTTCCCTGGGAGGTAGAAAGGAGTAATAAATGTTAGAAGTATTTATCACTAAATATCTATTAGATTTCACTCTTGTTTTTCTTGTTGGTTTGCTCTCTAAATTTATGGTAACCAAGTTTGGCCAGGACCGGGCAGGTAAGATAAAGGAGGCTATACTTGCCGCTATGCTCTGGGCGGAAGAAGAGCTGGGGATAGGGAATGGTGAGGAAAAATGGAAAATAGCCTGGGTAAAATTAATTGAAATATTAAGGAAACAAAAAGTTGAATTAAAAGAGGGTGAAATTTCCTATGTAAAGGATCTTATGAAAGCTACTGTCCCGGAGGTGAATGAAATTATATATAAGGCTATGCCGGATGTAGTAAGAAATGGCAGGACCTTAAAATATAAATAAATTATGGGTATAATTAATGATATAGAATTAACTGAATATTTTTCATTATATGAGTTTGAGTGTCCCTGCTGCAAGAGGGTTATGCTGTCTCCGGATCTTTTTGCCAGGTTAAATCATTTAAGGATGGTTATAAATAGGCCGGTATATATCAATTCCGGTTACCGCTGTCCGGAGGAAAATAAAAGGGTAGGGGGAGTTTCCGGTTCTTATCATCTCCAGGGTATGGCGGTAGACATTCACGTAAAGGATTTTTTACTTTTCGACCTTCTCCTTTTTGCTCAGGAAATAGGCTTTAATGGTATTGGATTTTACGAAAAGAAGGATTTCTTACATCTGGATATTAGGCCTGGGCCAAAACGGGTTTGGAAAGGAAGTAAATTAATTGGATATTGAATATGTACTAAAATTAATAGCAAATAACGGCTTTCCCCTGGTACTTTCGGTCTACCCGGTATATAAATTGGAGTATTTTATTAACGAAATAGTCAAAAATCAAAAGGAATTTTCCCATAGTATTACTGCTGAAATCAAAGAAATCAAGCAGGCAATCAATGAATTACGGCTTGATTTTGCAAAATATCAATGAAACCATTGATATATAAGGGTTTTAGCGTTTTTGAAAAAAGCTTCATATTTGGCGTATATGAGGCGTATTTAAAAAATAGGATGATTCATACCAACCACTTTAAAACAGGGGCTAAAAATAGGCTTAGATAGATGTTTTATTTTCTTGACTCCTGAAATATCCCGCTTTTTGCCCTCTTTTCTCTTCTATTCTCTCTTTATCTTCTGAATACTCTTCTTTGCTTGCATTTTTGTCAGAACATCAAAGGAATACTTCAAATTTAGATTACCTCCGGATTTTTTAAATTGGCTCGGGAGAGAAAATACATATTTTATTGTTTCTTTTTAGCTAACTGCAAAACATAAGGGATAAGCATGTAATTTTTTATGATATACCTCCAATAATTTTATTTTCTGTGGAAATAAAAAGGTTTAAGTAAGGGTTTTAAAACATGATTTTTAGGGAGTGAAACCGCAGTAGTAGTAGATTATAATAAATTTGGGAAATTTTACAAGAGATATTGACATGTCAGTAACATAAAAAAAACAAAAAATAAAAATAAAAAAATGCTTGACATTTTAATTTAATTATTATAAAATTATAAAAAAGGAATAGCATTCCTATAAAAGGAATAATAATGGATAACACAAAAGCCAAAACAGTTGAAAAAGCTTTGGCATTAATTGAATATTTATTTAAAAATGAAGAGGCTAAAGGGATTACTGATATTGCAAAAGATTTAAAAATCAATACCAGCACTGTCCAAAGAATAGTTAATACATTACATGGTGACAAATATCTAAATCAAGATCCATCAAGTAGAAAATATAAATTGGGTTTAAAGTTTGTAGAAATTAGTGATAGTGTTTTGAAAAAAATTGATTTAAGAAATATTGCTGCTCCTTATCTGAGAGAACTTAGAGATCAAACCGGTGAAACCGTACATTTAATGGTTTTGGAGGATTCGATGGGTGTTTATATTGATGCTGTAGAAAGCCTTCAAAAAAACAGAGTGGTTACTTCGATAGGCACTCTGGACAGTTTGCATTATAGTGCAGTAGGGAAAGCTTTTTTAGCTTTTTTACCCGAAAAAACAGTAGATGATATTATAAAAACTAGAGGTTTAGAAGCCAAAACATGTAATACGATAACTGATTTTTTTGCATTAAAGCAGAATTTAATAAAAATAAAAAAGTGTGGGTATTCTATTGATGATGAAGAAGGAGAGATTGGTACAAGATGTTTGGGGGCTCCAGTCTTTAAACATAATGGGAAAATTATTGCCTCAATTAGCATTGCTGCTCCATCCCAGCGAGTATCTCTTAAAAAAATAAATGATTATATTCCTTTAATTATAAAAACAGCTAATAAAATTTCTAATGAATTAGGAAATAAGTATCAATAAATTGCATTAAGGAAGGATACTTTTATGAAGAAAGAAATTAATGAAGAATTATTCAAGAGAATTGAAAGACTTTATACTGGTCTTATCAGCGATGTGTTAGATGATAAGTTGGGATTTAAAGACAATGTCTATATTATGGAATATAAAATTCGACCGCTTTTTCCCAATATCAAACTGGTGGGTAGAGCAGCGACTGCTTTATCCGTGCCGGTCTATCAGGTACCCGATAAACTGTATAAAAATGAGCTTGATTTTATTGAAAGTTTGAAACCAGGTGATGTGGCTGTAGCTACCCAGAGTGGAGCCATGACGGCTGGTTTATGGGGAGCATTACTCTCGACTGGAGCAATGCATAGAGGAGCTAGGGGAGCAATTATTGACGGTATTTCCAGAGATACTGTGGCGATTAAAGAAATGAAGTTCCCTGTGTTTGTAAAGGGAATTGCGCCAGGAGATTCAAAAGGGAGAATCGAAATTATCAACTATAATCAACCTATTAAATGTGGCGGAGTATGGGTAAATCCTGGAGATGTTGTTTTTGGTGATGATGATGGTGTGGTGGTCATTCCGCAGGAGATTGCTTACGAAGTCGTCGTATTAGCAGAAGAGAAATTCGAGAAAGAAAAAAAGTTTATGAGAGGTCTCCATGAAGGAGCTTCAGTCAAGGCGATGTTTGAAAAGTTTAAGGTTTTATAGAAGATTATTTTTAAAAAAGATTTTTTTAGAAGGGGGATAATATATGTTATTTAATAAAAAAAGAGCATATAAGTTAATGGATGATTATAAAATAGATGCTTTGATCACTTCGTGCCCTGAAAATGTTACCTATTCTAGTGGCTTACCTAGATTACATGGTTGCATGTCAGATGTTCTCATCTATGTTGTGATTCCAAGAAATGAAAAAATTTCTCCGGTAGTAATAATTTCAAAAAATGCTGTAGATATCTTTTTAGATATTGATTCTTGGATTAAAGAAGTTGAATTATGGGGAAATTTTTATATTTTTGAATCGAAAAAGATAAATTTTAAAGAATTATCTCAATTGGAGAAAGTATATACAAAAACAATAAGAGAAAAAAGGACATACAATAATGCTATTGAAGCTTTAACAAAGATACTGGAAGAAAAAAAGTTAAACCATGCTAGATTAGGTGTTGATGAAAAAGGTATGTCTATTATTGACTATGAAAAAGTCAAAGATTACATTCCAAATGCCAAAATTATACCCTCTAATCATATTTTTCAAAAAATAAGAGCTGTAAAAACACCAGAGGAAATTAATAGATTAAGGAAAGCTGCATTCATTAATGAAAGGGGATTGGAAGTCATTTTAGATAATTTAAAGGAAGGTAAAACAGAAAAACAGTTAGCTTTAATTCATGATGAAGCAATCAGATCATTAGGTGGTGTTCCCTATCATGATGCTATTCAGGGAGGAACAAGGGGTTCATTGGTTAATGGAGGCGTTGGTCCATCGGATTATATTTTTAAAAAGGGAGATCCTATTAGATTAGATTTTGATTGCAATTATTGTGATTATTATTCTGATATGGCAAGAACAGCAGTGATTGGAAACCCAAGTGAAAAAATCAAAAAGTATTATAATGCAGTAATGCAAGGTGTATTAATTGCCCAAGAAAAAATCAAGCCAGGCTTACCTGTTAAAGAACTGTTTAATACTGTTATTGAATCAGTAAGGGAAAATGGTATTAAAAATTTTAATCGACATCATGTTGGGCATGGTATTGGATTAGCATGTTATGATTTACCTTTAATTTGTGCTAATAATGAAATGAAATTAGAAGAAGGAATGGTTTTTAATTTAGAAACACCGTATTATGAAATTGGTTTTGGTTGTATGCATTTAGAAAATACATATCTTGTAACAAAACATGGATATGAAGTTTTACAAGAAATGAGACCTGAATTGTTAATAATTAGTTAATGAAAATATTTGGAGGCATAAATAATTAATAAAATGAACAATTTAAAGATAAAGACAAAGGGGAAAGATATATTCAGTAAATTTTTAGATTACAATAATTATATTTTAAGGAATCTTACCTTATTTTTTTATACTGCATTTATTATATTAGGTTTTAGTCAAATTATGTCTCGGTATATTTTAAATAGATCAATCATTTGGGGAGAACAAATGTCGAGATTCATGTTTGTTTGGTCTGTATTTCTTGGAGCAGCACTTGTAATTGGTGAGGGTGAACACATTGCCCTTTCTTTCTTTACTGAAAAATATCCAAAGAGAATATCTCAGTATATTAATATTCTAAAGATGGTTATAATACTTATTGTAGTTATTTGGGTGTTTGTAATTGATGGTTTTAAAATAGCCAAAGTTGTCCATCAGCAATTGTCTCCTGCAATGGATATTCCCATGAGTATACCATATTCTTCAATATTCTTCGGAGGAATTTTAATGTCACTAAATATATTGATTAAATTAGTTAAAGAGTTGAAGAAATTGTTCTTTTTAGGTAAAGGAGAAAACCAGTGTCAGTAATTTTTCTACTTGTTATTATATTTTTTATTTTAACAATAATAGGTTTTCCTATCGCTTTTTCTTTAATTATTTCTTCTTTAGTAATTTTAGTTCAACAGGGAATACCAACTTTATTGGTCGCGCAACAGAGTTTTGCTATATTAAATTCTTATACTATAATGGCAGTACCTTTTTTTATTCTTGCGGGAGAATTAATGACCGTTGGAGGAATTACCCAAAGGATAGTTAAACTTGCAAATGCTGTTATTGGTCATGTAAGAGGGGGCTTAGCCCAAGTTAATGTTGTTGGTAGTATTCTTTTTGCCGGTTTATCTGGATCATCTGCTGCTGATACTGCTGCAATCGGAGCAGTGGTAATTCCTGCAATGTTACAAGAAAAGTATAGCAAACCTTTTACTATTGCAGTAACCTGTGCATCGGGATGTATAGGTCCAATAATTCCGCCAAGTATTTTTATGATTCTTTATGGGGCATTGACTGGTGTTTCGGTTGCAGAATTATTCTTAGCAGGTTTAATTCCTGGTCTACTCGTTGGCATTGCTCAAATGGCATTATGCTATTTGTATTCTTTTTATGGAGAAGGGGGAATATGGCCTCGAAAAAGAGCAACATTTAAAGAATTTAAAATCTCTTTTAAGGAAGGGATACTAGCAATTATTTTACCGATTGTAATTATTGGTGGAATTATGTTCGGTATATTTACTCCAACAGAAGCGGGGGTTATTGCAGTTGTTTATGCTTTATTTGTATCGATCTTTATTTATAAAGAAATTTCTTTTAAAGAAACAAAAAAAGCTATTTATATATCTGTATTTAGAACCAGTCAAGTCATGCTTATGACTGCAGGCGCAGGTGCTTTTTCTTGGTTGTTGGCAAGTAGTAATTTGGGGCCAAGAATAGTTAATTCTTTATTAGCATTTACTGAAAATGCGAATCTCATTTTAATAATGTTAGTAGGAATAATTGCTATAATTAGTTGTTTTTTAGATGCTTTACCAGCTACTTTGATTTTAGTTCCCGTTTTTTTTCCTTTAGGAAGAATGCTTGGTTTTGATCCACTACATTTTGCTATGGTAATCATTATTACTATTATATTAGGAGGAATTACACCTCCAGTTGCTCCTTTGCTTTATATCGCTGCTAGTATTGCTGATGGAGATGCTGGGAAAGCGATTAAATCAACTCTACCTTTTTTGCTAGTTTCCTATGGTACAGTAATTATAGTAATTTTTTTTTCCTTTGCTTTGTACATTTTTACCTAATTATTTTTTAAGATAAGAATTTTTATTGTTTATCCTAATAAATTGAATATACACCATACACCTAGGCATAAAATTAAAATAAAAAGGAGGTGGTCAATTTAATAAAATAATCTTTTAGATAAATTTTAGAATTCTATTTTTATTTCGAGGAGGTTTTAATAATTATGTTAAGGAAAGAAAAAATTTTTTTTAGATTTTTGATTTTGATTACTATCATCTTTGTAGTGACATTTAGTAGTGTAAATGCAGCTCCAATTCAATTGAAACTAGCAACAAATTTACCTGCGGATAATATTATTTCTAAAGAAGCAAATTTTTTCGCACAAAGAGTAGAGGAAAAAACAAATGGAAATGTTAAAATAACGGTTTATCCATTAACTTTAGGAAATGCCCGCGAGGCTATTGAAGGAGTTCAACTAGGAACAATAGAAATGACATTTCAAGCTGAAATGATGAATTTTGCACCAGAAGTTGGGATTTTCAGTTTGCCTTTTATTTTCAAAAATTGGGATCATCTAAATAGAGTCCTTGATTCTGAACCTGCAAAAAAAATTGGCGATTTATTTTTAGAAAAGACAGGCATTAGAGTGTTAGGATGGATGGAGCAAGGATTTAGAGTGATAATTTCTAAAGACAAACCAATTATGACAGTAGAAGATTTAAAAGGATTTAAAATAAGGTTACCTGAAGATAAAGTTCTAATAAGATCTTTTGAATTACTAGGGGCCCGACCAGTAGTAATCCCATGGGGCGAAACTTATACTTCATTGCAAACTGGGCTTGTTGAAGGAATGGAATCTACCCCTCCTGGTATATTTTCAATGAAATTTTATGAGATTACAAATTATCTTACTTTAACAAACCATCAACATTCAGTTTTAGGCGCCCTTATTAATGAGAATGTATGGCATGACTTAGGAGAAGAAAATCAAAAAGCTTTAGAAGAAGCAATGGAAGAAATGATAGCTCTAAATCGAAAAGAAAGTCGGGAAAACTCGGATTTGATGTTAATGAAGTTAGTAAGTAATTCTAAAGTAACTTATAATCCTGATACTACTCCATTTCAGGAAAAGACTAAACCTATTTATGACGAATGGGGAGAAACTACCGGCACAAGTAGTTTAATTGAGGAAATATTAAAGATTAAATAAAATTTATGATAAAAAGTGAAAAGGCTACTTTAAAGTAGCCTTTTCACTTTTAAAATACTAATATAAAAAATTATTTTATAGTTATTTAGAAATATAAAGATGAAAAAAACATGAAAAAATACTATATTCCTTGGAAAGCATGGTATGGAGATACAAAAATAAAATTAGTATTTCCAGATCATTGGAATGTTAAAAAATATTGCATGGCAGATGCAAAAAAGTTAAGCATTGGAGATATAAGAAATTCAATTTTATATCCTATTAATAGTCAACCTATATCTATTTTAGCCAAGGAAAAGAATAATGCAGTTATAGTGGTTGATGATATTACAAGACCTACCCCTTGTCAAAAAATAATAAATATTGTGGTGGATGAACTAAAAAAAGCTGATATAGATCTAAAAAATATTAGTATTATTTTAGGCGTTGGAGCCCACAGACCAATGCTTAGAGATGATATTATAAAGAAAATAGGGAAAAAGATATGGGAAAATATTAGCGTATTTAATCATGTTCCCTATGATAATTTATGTTATTTAGGTAAATCAAAAATTGGAACGCCAATTTATTTAAATAAATTTTATTATGATGCTGAGTTTAAAATTGGAATAGGTTCAATTATTCCTAATCTTTGTGCTGGTTTAGGAGGGGGAGGAAAAATAGTTTTACCCGGTGTTGCGGGTATAAAAACTATTCTAGCTAATCATCGGAGGACTTTTACCACAATTAAGAGTTCGGTTGGTAAAATAAATACTAATGTAAGGAACGATATTGAAGAAATTGCAAAAAGATCCAATCTTAATTTTATCATTAATGCAATAGTCAATTCAAAAAGAGAAATAGCAGATTTAGTTGCTGGTGATATTAATTATGCTTATCGGGAAGGCGTTAAAAAGGCAATAAGGATTTATAAAACGGAGGTCAATGATGAAGAATTTGATATTGCAATTTTAAATGCTTATCCAAAAGATACTGAATTTAATCAACTTTCTAGTGCATTTTCCTTTTTATTAAGTACTAACAGAAATTTAGTAAAAAATGATGGTATTATAATTATCTGTACTGCAAGTTCAGAAGGGGAAGGTTATCATTCTTTAATGGGGCCTGGTATGCAACTTTTTAAAAAAATTGACCAAATACCTTTTATTAAAAAGAAGATTAAGAATAGAAAAATTATTATATTTTCTCCCTATTTATCACAACTTGAGGTAAATAAATATTTTATGAATCGAGTATTTCTTTATAATTCATGGGAAAAATTATTAAAAGAGTTATTAAAAAGAAATAATTCCAAATGCAATGTTTGCATAATTCCGAATTCATCACTTCAATTATGTTCTGATTAGATATAGTAGAATATTTTTGAAAGATAAAAAATGCTGAAAGGGGATAATAATATTATGAAAATTACTGATATAGAAACTATAATATTAAGAATTAAAGGGGAAATACAACTAAAATCAGATGGGACTCAAGATGCTTTAATCATAAAAGTTCATACAGATGAAGGTATTACTGGGATTGGTGAAGTTGATTCCTCTCCATATGTGGTAAAGGCAGCAATTGAGGCACCTATATCTCACAGTGTATGCTATGGCTTAAGAGAGATTCTAATTGGGGAGGATCCATTAGAAATTGGAAAGCTATGGGATAAAATGTATAAATTAAGCAATTGGTATGGATTAAGAGGGGTAGCTATCCATGCTATGAGTGGGATCGATATTGCATTATGGGATATTTTTGGAAAAGTTACAAATCAACCTATATATAAATTACTTGGAGGTGCATTTCAAAAAAAGATAAGAGCTTATGCTAGTACATTATTTCCTGATACTCCTGAGGAGATGAAAATAATAACTAAAAAAAATATTGATTTAGGTTATACTGCAATTAAATATGGATGGAATCAATTTGGAAAAGATGAAAAACGAGATTTGTTATTAGTTGAGACTGCTAGGAAAACCGCTGGAGATGACATAGATATTATGATTGATGCTGGGTTAGGTTATACAGATACTAATAAAGCAATTCAAGTTGCCAAAAAATTAAAGGATTTTAATGTGTATTGGTTAGAAGAACCCTTCCCTTCAGATAATATTGAAGCTTATGCAAAGCTATCAAATGCGGTTGATATAAATATTGCAGCAGGTGAAAGAATTGAAACTCATTATGAGTTTAAAAAACTTATTGAAAATGCAAAAGTAGATATTATTCAACCTGATATAACAAGAGCAGGAGGATTTACTGAATGTAAGAAAATTGCAGTAGTTGCAGATTTATATAATAAATTGATAATACCTCATGGTTGGAGTACGGACGTGTTGTTAGCTGCTACACTTCATTTTGACGCATCATTACCAGTGTGTAAATTTATTGAATTTTGTATTCAAGATAGTCCTTTGCGCAAATATTTAATTCAAGAACCATTTAAAATTAAGGATGGATATGTAGAAGTAAGAGAAGCTCCTGGATTAGGGATTGAGTTGAATGAAAAAGTGTTAAATGAATATCGGATTGGTTAGTTTTTTCTTAACCTGAAGGGCAGAATACCGCGGATTTGTCCGTGTATGAATGAAAAATTTGCCCTAACGGTGTCGAGTAAAGTTCGAATTGAAACTCATTATGAGTTTAAAAAATTTAAAGTGAAAAAAGTGCCACTTAATGAAACTGTTCATTTAGGAGTTTTGGAAGAAGGAGAAATTCTTTGCTTGGCTAAAGAGGAGTCTTCTCAAACTATAAGGATGATCTCTTACGTGGGTAAAAGAGCCCCTCTTCACTGTACTTCTTTAAGGAAGGTCTTGTTAGCCTATCTTTCAGCGGAAGAAAGAAAGAAAATATTAGGGGAAAAAGTGCTTCCTCGCCTTACCGAAAATACCATCAATGATAAAAAAGAATTAGAAAAAGAACTTGGTAAAGTAAGAGAGCAGGATTTTGCCCTGGATAGAGAAGAAAACGAAAAGGATGTTCGCTGTGTAGCTGCCCCCATTAGGAATTATTAAGGGGAAATAATAGCTGCTATTAGCATTTTAAGCCCTATTTTCAGGATAGATAAAAATGCACAGAATAATCTAAAAGAAGCTCTTATTAAGATAAGTAAAAAGATATCTATGCGATTGGGGTATAATGGTAAATTATAAAAAGGAATAATTAAAAAGCAGGGAAAAGAGTTTAGTTGTGAATAGGATAAAAGTTAGAGTCTAACCGGCATAAAGCATAAGTTCATATATCCAATCTTAATAGTCAAGATCGTAACAGCGTATAGTATATTTTTAAAAAGGAGATTATTTGAATGAATGAAACCCTTGAGAGAATTGGTGAACTGGGAATTATCCCTGTGGTTAAAATTGAAAAAGCCGAAGAG
This sequence comes from Atribacteria bacterium SCGC AAA255-N14, assembly GCA_000405345.1. The sequence goes on along the minus strand of ASPC01000039.1, from coordinate 6,704 downwards.
GCGCTTCCTCTAGGAAGAGCACTTATTGATGGTGATCTCCCTATTGCTGAAATTACCTTCAGAACTTCTGCTGCAGAAGAGTCAATTAAAACCCTGACCAGAGAACTCCCTAATCTTTTAGTTGGAGCAGGTACCGTATTAACCGTTGAACAGGCAAAAAAAGCAGTTTCTGCCGGTGCTCAATTTATTGTTTCCCCGGGCTTTAATCCAAAAGTAGTGGATTATTGTATAGAAAATAGCATTCCGATAACTCCTGGTATAAATAACCCCACCCAGATTGAGATTGCCCTGGAGAGAGGAATTGAGGTAGTAAAATTTTTTCCTGCTGAAGCATCAGGAGGGTTGCCACTTCTTACATCTATGTCGGCACCTTATTCTGGAATAAAGTTTATTCCCACCGGAGGAATTAACTTGAGTAACTTAACTTCTTATCTATCTAACAAAAAAGTTCATGCCTGTGGAGGCAGTTGGATGGTAAAGCCTGAACTTATCTCTTCAGGTAACTTTGATGAGATTACCAGACTTACCAAGGAATCGGTCTCTACCATGTTAGGCTTTGAATTTGCCCACCTGGGGATCAATGAGGAAAATCAAGATAAGGCTCTTAATTCTGCCAATCAACTTTCACATCTTTTTTATTTTCCTATAAAAGAGGGAACGAGTTCTATCTTTACCGGTACAGGTTTCGAGGTTATGAAAAAACAATATTTAGGAAAGCATGGTCATATTGCTATCGCCACTAACCATATTCACCGGGCGATAACCTACTTAAAAATGAAAGGAATTTCAACTCTTCCCGAGACTGCTAAAGAGAAGAATGGTAAACTTAAAGCAATCTATATAGCTCAAGAGGTATCAGGATTTGCCATTCATCTTTTGCAAAAATAGTTTTTAAAATAGAGGAGACCATGAAAAAATATATTACCTTTGGTGAAATGATGTTGAGGCTTAAACCGCCTAGTTGGGAAAGGTTTTTTCAGAGCCCTCTTTTGGAAGCCACCTTTGGAGGAGGGGAGGCAAATGTAGCGGTGGGTTTAGCCCGATTTGGTTTAAATGTTGCCTATGTTTCTGTAATCCCCAATAACTCAATTGGAGATGCGTGTATTGGAGAATTAAGAAGGCAGGGTGTAGATACTTCACTTATTATAAGAAAAGGAAACCGATTAGGTATTTACTTTTTGGAGGCCGGAGCTAATCAGAGACCATCTAAGGTTATTTACGATCGTTCTCGTTCAGCCATTGCCGAAACAGAACCGGGAGAAATAAACTGGGACAAAATATTTGAGGGAACAAGCTGGTTTCATATTAGTGGCATTACACCGGCTATCTCTCTTTCTGCTTCAAAACTTTCTTTGGAAGCAGTAAAAAAAGCGAGAGAAAAGGGAGTTACTGTTTCGTGCGATTTAAATTATAGAAAAAAGTTATGGAAGTATGGAAAATCTGCTCCTGAAATCATGGGTGAATTGGTAAAATATGTGGATATAGTGATTGGAAATGAAGAAGATTGCCAAAAATCTCTTGGGGTTAAAGTGGATATAGATGTAGAGTCAGGAAGACTTCAAACAGAAAAATACAAAGAATTAACGGATAAAATTCTTAAACTATATCCTAATATCAAAAAAATTGCTATAACCTTAAGGGAAAGCCTTTCTGCAAACTACAACGGATGGTCAGCAGTTCTTAATAATCGGGAAAAGTTTCTTATTTCAAAAAAGTATGAAATTCATAATATTGTAGATAGAGTAGGGACTGGAGATACCTTTGCTGCCGGTTTAATTTATGGTATTACTAATTTACCTAGTGATAAAGAAGCTATCGAGTTTGCAGTAGCAGCATCTTGCTTAAAGCATTCTATCCCGGGAGATTTACCTTTAATTTCCGTAGAGGAAGTAAAAAGTTTAGCGGGAGGGGCAGTCTCAGGTAGAGTCCAAAGATAGTACTGTTACTCAAACCAAAAAGACAAAATATTTCGAATCAGGTATTAACCAATGATCACCTCTTGCTTTAACATGAAAGAGAACCTAACCTCTTACCGGTTTCTGGCTTTAAGAGGAAATAAACTTCTTCTTCTTAAATTAAAATCCATATTTTACTTATATTTTAAATTACTAGCTTATGCCATTTTGGCGCCTTTTTTATTAAATATTGACAAAAGTTATAGAGAGATTTCGGCTAAAAAGGGCACATGATATGAATATATATCAAATTATAATTGTACTGGTTGCAATATGGGGAGCAAGTTTATCAACCTATATAGCTATTAGAAGTTTTAAAAAAGAAAAACCTCAAATAAGGGTAGACTTAAGTTATGGTTCTTTACTAAATGGCTCTCAAGAAACTCCGTTTTTTTTCTTAGCGGCTGCTTATATAGGAAACCGTACAGTTGCTTTATCATCTTGTGGGCTTAAGTTGCCTTCTAAAGAATCCCTGTTTTTTTAGGATCTGAGGGTCTCCAAAAATTTCCTTATGAACTCCTCCCGGAAAAGATTTTTGTATTCAGATAAAAAAGTCAGACATTATTAATGATTTAAAATCTCAAAGTTCTAAAGGTACTATCAAAATTTCTGGATTTTATATAGATGCGGTTCACAATTACTGCACCAGTAATGGTTTAAAATTTCAAATATAATAGCGGGTAAATAGACTATGTATTATCAATATAAAAGAGAACCTTTAAATAATGATGAAATAGATAAATTAACTAATTCTTGCAGTACATTCCGGGAAAAGTTTGTTATCTAGCCGATTTTAGATACCGCGTTAATATTATCATAATTCCCCGATTTTAAAAAAATCACTACCTGTTTTTTTATCTTCTGTATAATATAAAATTCCCATCATCAAATTTCTCTCCAATGAATCTCTCCGCAGCAGAGCTACGGGGTCTCCAATTACCCTTTAAAACAAACTATTTTGTTTACAGGGTAACTTTTATATTCTTTTTCGATTTTTTTTCACATTTATTAATCGCAGCAAAGCTACAGGGAAATTAAACCCTAAGCGATTAAATAATATTACCTACAAAAATGCTTTTGAGGTTAAATTATTATTTTAATATACAAATTTTTGTATTGATGAAAACATACATTGTCTTTTATTCTTTGTATCAAATATTCAAATAAATTCCTATGACTTTATAATAAAATTTAATATATAATCAATTTATCATTAGAAATATAGTTAGAATAAGGGCAGGAGTATAACTTATTGATAGGCAAGAGCTTATATTTAACTACACATTATTTAGAACACTAACAGGAATGCTAGTTAACTCCTTTAGTTTATAGGTATTTTGTAATTCTTCCATAATCTCACTCCAACAAAAAGTTCTGAACCTGACCAATAGGGGGACCCCTACGCCTTGGCAAGTTAAGAAGTTAACCCCTGGAATTATTGTGGTTATAGAACGATAGTTCAATAATAGAAAAGATAAGAAAAGAAACGGAAAACAGTCTACGGAGTTTTGGAAAGAGCAATAAAATAAGGAAAAAATTAAAGGAAAAACATCAAAGATGCTTGAGGTTGTCCTGGAAGAAAAAAGAAGAGAAATAATAAAAGAATGGATTAAATCAGGAAGGATTAAAGTGTGACAGAGCCCCTCCCTTGTCACACCTTTGAATTATTTTTAAAAAAAAGAAGGATTTTGAAATTATATGTAGTATACATAATATATTGAGCGCGAAAGCATTTATCAAAAAAATATTTTTGATTTTGTAATAATGTATTTTTAATACTATTTCCTAATTAAATAGGAAGAAACCTTCAGGTAAAAAAGACCAAAGTTTACCGAAAATAAAATTAAGGAATCGGAATTAATAGTAGGAAATCTAGGGAGGATAACATTATGCTCAAAAATAAAGAAGCAGAAACTCAAGAATATAAATTAAGGCCAGATACAATTATAGTGGCCGGCTCTGCTAGATTACCCGAGAAAATTAGAGGAAAAGATGCTTTTGGTTACTTCTCTATATATCTTGAAGTGGACCCTGTTAATTCTGAGATTGTAGATGTTTCCAGCACGTTGATACCTTCTTTAGGAGAAAAGATTATTCATGACGTACTTTTAGGGTGTGAAATTAAAGAAGGGGTTCAATCTGCTATACAACAATTAGAAAAAAGGTTTTATAGTGTAACAAAAAGAGCGATGATCGCTGCTCTTGAAGATGCCTATAAATGGTATGGTAAATATTTAGAAGAGCATAAATAATTTTAATTTAAGCTGCACTATTCATTAATGCATGATAGCCTCATGCATTGGCCGTGAGTTGTACACCAGCGAGAACCAAATATGTCTTAGGGTCTTATTTGGTTTGATAAATAAAAGTGGACAATAACCCGGCTGGTTATCCGTGCATTGAATAGCAGGCCGGGTTATTTTATTTTTAAAAAAAATAATTGGCACAATATTTATGTACTTGTTTATTTTGTAAGATTAGCAGGAGGCAAATAGAATGAAAGATGAGGGTAAGACAAAAGTAGAACTAATAAAAGAATTGAAAACTTTAAGGGAAGAACGAGGGAAAAGTGCATTAGATAACATCACTGAAAGAAAGCAAGTAGAGAGAAGAGAAGGACAACCTGTAACTGAAATGGATTTCTTATATAAAACTGCCCTTGACTTTATTCAATTAGACCCCAAAGAAGATATCTACCGATTTATTGGAAGAAAACTAAAAGAAATCGTTGGGAATTCTATTGTTTTAGTCAACTCCTATGACAAGGCTTCTGATAGTATTCGTGTGCGTGTTCTAGAAGGTGTCAAAGAAAAGATAAAGAGAGTTTTAAAGATCATCGGTAAAGATCTTTTTACTATGTCCTTTCCTATAAACAATGAGGAAGCGAGAAATGCATTTATTAGTGGTGAGCTAACAAAAGTGCCCGGAGGTCTTTATAAACTAACTTTTGGACAAATACCCAAGAGTATTTGTAATGTTTTAGAGAAATTCTTAAATGTAGGCAAAATGTATACTGTTGGTTTTGCTAAGGAAAAGGAACTATTTGGAAGTACACTAATTATTTTACCTAAAAATGTAGAATTAAATAAGCGAGAGTTTATAAATACCTTTATTAAACAGTCCGCGATAATGTTGCAAAGTAAGCAAGCGGAAGAAGAGTTAAAAAATTCAGAAGAGCGTTTAAAAATATTATTTGATTATGCGCCTGATGCCTATTACATAAATGATTTGAAAGGTAATTTTATTGATGGCAATAAGGCAGCAGAAAGGGTGATTGGTTATAAAAAAGAAGAATTAATCGGAAAGAGTTTTTTAGAATTAAAATTACTCTCTCTTGCTGACCTACCCAAAGCAGTGAAACTGTTAGCTAACAATCTTAGAGGACTACCCACCGGACCAGATGAGTTTGTATTAAACCAAAAAGATAATAGTAAGGTTATGGTTGAGATCTCCACATATCCGGTAAAGATTAAGGAAAAGACTTTAGTATTAGGTATAGCAAGGGATATCACCGAGCGCAAACAAGCAGAAGATGTGAAAAATGCAAAAGACGAACTACAAATGATTATGGACTCAGTGCCCGCTCTAATTTTTTATAAAGATACAGAAGGTAGAATTATCCGGGCAAACAAGGCTTTTGCTGATTCATTAAAGGTGCCTGTAAAAGATATAGTAGGTAAGACTACAGAAGAGCTTTTTCCCAGGGAACAGGCTGAGAATATGAGAAAAGACGATAAGGAAGTTATAATTTCCGGAAAACCAAAAAAGAATGTCATCGAACCTTACGATACACCCGAGGGAACAAGGTGGGCGATTACAGATAAGATGCCCCATAGAGATAAAAAAGGTAAAGTAATCGGCGTTATTGATTTGTCTAAAGATATTACTGTACAGAGAAAGTCAGAAGAAGAACTACTACAAAGCTACCAGAAACTCAAGAAGAACATGGATGCAGCCATCGAGACCATGTCCAAGATAATAGAGGCCAAAGACCCTTATACTGCCGGTCACCAACAGAGGGTTTCTGAACTGTCCGTTGCCATTGCTAAAGAGCTACATCTTTCTCAAGATAAGATTGAAGGGATAAGGGTTGCCTCTATAATTCACGATATTGGAAAGATCGGCCTGCCCACTGAAATCTTAAGCAAACCCAGCAGGTTAGACGATATAGAATTTAGTCTGGTCAAAAGACATTCTCAAATGGGACATGACATCTTAAAAACTATTGATTTTTCCTATCCTGTAGCCGGAATTATCCTTCAACATCACGAAAGGTTAAACGGTTCAGGATATCCTAATCATTTAAAAGGGGATGAGATTTTCCTGGAAGCCCGGATTTTAGGAGTAACTGATGTGGTCGAAGCCATCTCTTCTCATCGACCTTACCGCGCGGCATTAGGGGTCGATGCAGCCTTGGAAGAAATCTCAAAAAACAAGGGAATCCTTTACGATCCGAAAGTAGTAGACACCTGTATCAAACTCTTTAAAGAAAAAGGATTTAAATTTGAATAGATGAAATTGATTAAATATAATATTTGAATGCTTTAAAAATAAAACAAAATTTATTGTTATTTTCTTCTGATTTTTTCTTTTTTTAATGTTATAATTATAAGTACAAGAGGGAGTGCGATTTGCCAAAATTACGCTCCCTCTTTTATGACTATACCGAAAGATTTAACCCACGTTTCCCTTTCGGTTTTTTTATTTTATTAGATTTAAATGTTTTTTCAGTATCTTTTACCCAGCAAA
>ASPC01000038.1 GCA_000405345.1 Atribacteria bacterium SCGC AAA255-N14 | reverse complement strand
GGGCACATATTTTATCCTAATCTGAAAACTATTGATACAATTACTGGCTTGCAACAGTACGGATATGGCGTATCTAAAGATAAGCCAAAGCTGTTAGTTGAATTGAATTCTTTCTTAAAAGAGATCAATGAGGATGGTACTTATCAAAAGGTATATAAAAAATACTTTCACTGAAAAATATGTTATGGAGCACGAGCGGATGTTCAAAGAAATGAAAAAAGCTTTTTTTATTATTATAATCCTTGTAATGGCCATATTATTTATCTTGTCTGTGGATATCGAATATGGCAATCCGAAGAACCTGGATGTCGCTAATTACTATATCGATCAGGGTCTTCACGATACCGGTGCAATTAACCTGGTTGCGGCCGTATATCTTGGTTATCGTGCTTATGACACCCTTATAGAGACAATAGTTTTATTTGTGGCAGTAGCAGGAGTTGTATTCTGTTTACGGGGGAAAAAATAAATGGGAAGTTCAAAGATAATTAGAAATATAGCTCAGAAGTTATTTCCTTTCGTCGTGCTTTTTGGATTTTATCTAATATCACATGGGCATCTATCGCCAGGTGGTGGTTTTCAAGGTGGAGTTGTGCTGGGTACAGCTATAATACTTTTAGCGCTCTCTCACAGCATAGAGCAAACGGAAAAGAAATTTAAGAGTAGATGGCTGAACATGTTGGAGAAATTAGGAATATTAACCTTAATTTTTTTGGGTTTCCTGGGTATATTTTTAGGCTATTTCTTTCTTAGTAATTTTCTGCCATTGGGCAAGCCAGGACAGATTGCTAGTGGAGGGTTGATGTTGCTTTTTAACATATTTATCGGTATCAAGGTAGCCGCGGGTGTTTCAATTATATTTTATGCATTAGTTAAATATAGAGGTGAGATATGAATCCTATAAATATCAGCCTTTTGGTTTTTATGATTGGCTTATATGGTGTAATGAGCAAGAACAACTTGATTAAAAAGATCATGGGGTTAACCATAATGAATGGTAGTATTGTTTTATTTTTTATAAGTATCGGCTACAGGGAAGCTGGCTTAGCGCCAATATTGGAGAAAGGGACGACTGGCGGTCTCTCCAATACTATACTTGTTGACCCATTACCTCAAGCACTGATGCTTACTGCAATTGTTATCGGTATATCTATAACTGCTTTAGCATTAGCGCTAATTGTGAGAATCTATGCAAAATACAAAACTTTAGACATCCAACAACTCTCAAAGGAGCAATAATTATTTGGCAATTCATATCCCCATTCTGATCATAATATCACCGCTTTTGGCAGCATTTCTTGTGTTGCTTACCAGGAAATATAAAATTATATTAGCAACTACTAGTATCATAGCTTCAATCGTGTTTATATCGACCCTCTCATCTCGGATTCTATCTGGTGATAAGATAACATACCATCTTGGAGGCTGGCAAGGACCATTAGGTGTCAGCTTGGTAATAGATGGCCTGAGTTTTTTCTTCTCCTCGATAGTACTGGGTTTAGGGCTATTAGTGATTATATATTCTATACCTGAAAGGCGCTATAGCAGAACATATTATTTTTTACTGCTTATTTCGTTAAGCAGTATGATCGGTATCATTTATACTGCTGATATATTCAATATGTATGTCTTCTACGAGCTTTTATCGCTTGTTGTGTATTTACTTATTGCCTATAACATGAAAGGGATGGCTTTAAGGGCGAGCTTTAATTACCTTATTATGGGCGGTGTAGGGCTATCTTTTTTCCTTTTGGGAATCGGCTTTCTTTATGCTATGACTGGCACATTAGATATATACCATACAGCTGAACAGCTGCCGACTGCATTTAATTCCAGCACGCGGATGGTGATCATGTCCTTTGTGCTCATAGCTACTGGTATGGGCATAAAAATAGCTGTATTCCCGCTTCACGGCTGGCTGCCAGATGCACATTCTATGGCACCATCACCTGTTAGTGCATTACTTTCCGGTGTTACTGTGAAGATAGGCATTTACTGCTTGATTAGAATGATCTATAGCGTATTCAGTACAGAAACGTTTTCTATTATTAGTAGTAGCCATACTATACTGATAGTTCTGGGTGTAGTTACACTTTTATTTGGTGCCAGTATGGCACTGGTACAAACAGACTTGAAACGATTGTTGGCATATTCGACTATTAACCAGATTGGGATTATATTTATCGGGTTGGGTATTGGAACCGAGCTGGGACTCACTGGTGCACTATTTCATGTTTTGAATCATGCTATAATGAAAGGTACTCTATTCTTTTGTACAGGCATAATGATAGCTGATGCTGGCACAAGAGATGTGCAAGGGCTCAGTGGTTTTGGCAGGCAACAGCCAGCCATAACCTTTGCCTTTATTATAGCCTCTTTAGGTATGATCGGTATACCACCTACTAACGGCTTTGTGAGTAAGTGGCTGATATGTTTAGCAGCCGCAGAGGCTGGTTACACTATTCTTGTAGTGATCATACTTATGGCGAGTGCGATTACTGCTGCATATTATTTTCGTGTGATACAAGTACTTTTTATTGGTCCACCGAAACAGAGCTCCGTGCTTATCTATGAAGGGAAACAGATGATTCATGGAGGTAATTTCTTTAAGTCCTTGCCGATTTACATTTTGGTGGCTGGATGTCTATTGCTTGGGCTTGTACCGGCTCTGGGTATCTCCATGCTAAAACCAGCGGTAAGCTTACTCTTATCTCATGTCATCCCGTAAAAATGTTTATATATAAAAGACATTATCTAAAGGTGGTGAATTCAGGTTTTGAATTCTAATCTTCCACTTTTGACTATAATCATACCCTTCTTCTTGGCTATAATTGTGGTGTCGTTTGTTAAAGAGAGGTTCAATCGAGTTCGACAACTTCGGCTGATAATGGTTATTATATTTATTGTAGCGATAGTAATGGCTTGTTTGCTTGGACTCATGTTATTTGAGATTCTCAAAGTTAACACGATTCATAGCGCCTTTTTGCCACAGATGGCTCCCTTTGGATTACGCCTTCAAGTAGATGGTCTAAGCATTGTTATAGCTTTAGTTGGCTTCTTGCTATGGCTTGCGGTTTCTATATATTCTATAAGCTATATCAAAACCGATCTAGTTAGGTATTATTCTTTGTTATTGATCTTGCTGGGAGCCGTTCAAGGCACGGTATTAGCCAAAGATCTTATAAACTTCTATGTGTTCCTCGAGATGACGACTGTGACTACATATTTTCTCATAATACATAAAAGAGCTACAGTCGCGTTACAAGCTGGTTACAAGTATATACTCATGAATTTAATCGGCGCTTTTCTTATTTTATTATCTATTATTTTGGTCTATGTTGATGCAGGTAATTACGGAATAACCGGGTTTGCTGAATCTAATAGCTTTGTAGCACCTATACTATTTTTAGTAGGTTGTTTTATCAAAGCTGGTGCAGTCCCATTGCATACTTGGTTGCCCGATGCACATCCTGCTGCACCATCACCTGTCAGTGCTTTTCTGTCTGGTATGGTGATAAAAATAGGCGCTTATGGCATAATAAGGTTTATCTTCCCTATATTAAATTCCGATTTATATGTTAATAATTTTAGAGAGCTATTGAGTACGCTAATTATATATATCGCTGTAGCTTCTATGTTGATAGGTGTACTCTTGGCTTTGGCACAAACAGATGTTAAGCGGTTATTAGCATATCATAGCATAAGCCAGATGGGATATATTCTATTAGGTGTAGGGCTGGGCACCGAACTTGGCCTGGCTGGTGGGTTGTATCACATGGTGAACCATGCCATATTTAAGGGATTGCTATTTCTGTGTATGGGTGCAGTTATCTATTCGACCGGTACAAGGAAGCTTGATAATTTAGGTGGCTTATGGAAGAGAATGCCGATAACAATATCAACCTGTATTATTGCTGCCTTAGCTATTTCAGGCATGCCACCGTTTAATGGATTTGCAAGCAAAACAGTACTTGCAAAAGCTGCAACCGATTTTAGTTTTGTGCTTAAGTTTGTCATGATTATCACTGCAGCATTAACTTTCGCCTCGTTTTTTAAATTAATTAATTATACCTTTTTCGGCGAACCTAAAAAGCAATTGATAATCATCAAAGAAGTACCAATACTAATGATGTTACCCATGATAGTGCTCGCTATTTTATGTGTACTTTTAGGAATAAACGCACAATTTGTGCTGGACAGGTTTATAACATTTACAATATCCGGTCTAGTTCATTCCCAATCGGTTTCAAAGGTAGAATTCTGGACACAAGGCGCAGCCTTAGATAGTTTACTTATTATAATTTTAGGCTTCATTGTCTATATTGTAGCTTCAAAGCTGGGGTTAATAGGCCGAGAAAAGAAAGAATTTAAGATGGGTAGCTTTATGGCAAAGCTGATCAAATATTTAAGCGTGGATAGAATTTATTGTAATATTGTTACATTAATAGATAAATTATGTAAAAAGCTCGACAGTATACAACCACGAGATTTGAATATACACCTATCCTGGATAATTCTGACTTTAATTGCATTGTTTGTGACATTATTCTTTGTAGTAGCTTAGTTTTTTATAAATTTCCCTTTTTCTACCTTGTAGACGCTATTTCTTCAAAATATTAGTAGCCAATAAATTAATTAGTTAATTGGTGAATTAATCTTAATCTTTATCTTAATCGGTCAATTGGGCAATCAAGAAAGATATCTCAAATAGATATAAATTGAAGCGATGATAAAATCAAGTATAACCAGAGGAAAAGCTATTTTAACAAAATACCAGAAGGGGATAGGTTGATTATTTTTTTCGGCAATATCAGCAACTATTAAGTTAGATGCTGTCCCAATTAGGGTACCATTAGCCCCAATATTCGTTCCTAAAGCAAGTGCCCACCATAGTACGGTAATGGTAGTAGGCCCAAGATGATGGGAAATATTTTCAATTATAGGAATAGTTAAGGCTACAATGGGGATATTATCGAAGAAGGAGGACATGAAGGTAGATAATCCAAGAGTGATAAAACTTAAAAAGTTTAAATTTTCCCCTGAAAAACTTAAAAGTTTAGAAGATATAATTTCAATTAATCCATTTTCCACAAGAGTCCCCGCTAAGATATTTAATCCCATTAGAAAGAAAATTATCCTCCAATCAATTTGAGCATAGATTTCATCTGGTCTATCTTGGCTGATGATTAGTAAAATTATTGCACCTGATAAATAAATTATGGCTAGATTTAGATTGATTATATGGGAAAAGAAAGATGCTATAAGAACGATACTTAAAATCAACAAAGAATTTTTAAATAGAGTAGGATTAGTAATAGCCTTTTTTTCATCAATCTTATTAAGGCGGGAAATAATTTCTGTTGGTATATTATTTTTTCTAAGAGTATCTTTAAAAAGATTAATGAGATAAAATATATTTACTGTTATGAGTATTAATGATATTGGAGTCATATGGTATATAAAATCATAAAAATTTAGATTAGCAGCAGATCCTATCATGATATCGACTGGAGTTCCAATGTAGGTTGCCATTCCACCAATATTGGAAAATATAATTTCTGAAATTAGAAAAGGCAAGGGGGATATTCCTAAGATATATGTAATAGCCAAAGTAATATTTGCTAGAAAGAGTAGTGTTGTAATCTCATCTAATATCGAGGAGAGAAAACCAGCCAAGAAAGAAAGGGTGATTAAAAGAATTAAAGGATTTCCTTTGCTATATTTAATAACTTTTAGAGCTAAATATTGGAATATCCCACTCTCTTTTGCTATTATAGTAAAGATCATCATTCCAATGATAATTCCCAATTTATTAAAATCTATATAAGTAATAGCCTTATTAAATGTTATTAATCCTAAAACGATGGTTAAAATTGCCCCAAAAAAAGTAGAGGTTGTTCTAATTCTACGGTTGGTAAATATTAAAAAATAAGTTATAATTAAAACAGTTAAGCTAAGAATTAATTTAATCATTTTTATAATTCCTTAAAATACTTATTATAGGATTAAAAAAATAGTATTGGACCGAATAGGCTGTAGAATGTACTAACAAAAATTATAGCATATAATTTTTGTTAGTACATTAATAAAGTTAAACATATTTTTTAGATTTTAAGATATGTTTATGAAAAAGGAGAAACGGAAAATGTGGTTAGATTTTCTTTTCGGATCATTTTCAAAAAATATAGGAATTGATTTAGGCACTTCTACCACCCTTGTACATATTAAAGGGAAAGGAATTGTCTTATACGAACCGTCAGTTGTTGCTTTTAAAGATGGGGGGAATAGGGTATTAGCAGTCGGGGAGGAGGCGAAAAAAATGCTGGGTAGAACTCCCCGAGGTATATTTACTGTCAGACCCTTAAAAGAAGGTGTAATAGCTGATTTTGAAGTCACTGCTGAAATGTTAAAATATTTTATTAAAAAAGCTCATAATCCTAATCGTTTTGCAAGGCCGTCGGTTGTAATTTGTGTCCCTTCCGGAGTTACGGAGGTAGAAAAAAGAGCAGTATCGGAAGTCGCTTATAAATGTGCAGCGGGACGGGTATTTTTAATAGATGAGCCTATAGCAGCTGCGATTGGTGTAGGGCTTCCTATATTTGAACCCATGGGGAATTTGGTAATAGATATAGGAGGAGGAACTTCCGAGGTAGCCATAATATCTTTAGGAGGGATAGTGGTAAGCGAATTAAGTCAAGTTGCCGGGGATTATATCAATGAAACCATCAGTAAATACGTTAAACAAGCACATAATTTATATATTGGTGAATTAACTGCTGAAGAAATTAAGCTTGGTTTATCCACGAATAAGGCAGATGGAGAAAATGGTGATTATGAGATTAGGGGGAGAGACAAAGTTACGGGTCTCCCTAAAATAATTAAAATTTCTAAAGATGAATTAAGGGAAGCTATTTCTGAACCCCTAAGAATAATTGCTAATACAGTGAGGATGGCTTTAGAAAAAACACCTCCCGAATTGATCTCAGATATTGTGGATAAGGGAGTGATTATGACTGGCGGGGGTTCGCTTTTAATAGGTTTACCAGAACTTTTACAAGAAGAGATAGGTATTCCAGTTTTTGTATCTCCAAAACCGGTATACTGTGTGATTAAGGGGATAGGAAAGGTCTTGGATGATTTTAATTTTTATCAAAGAGTGCTAATTAGAACATCCAAAACAGTTTGAATTAGCGTAGAGCGTATAGCGTTTAGCGTATACATTTAGTTAGCTGGTTAAAATTAATTGACCAATTTGCCAATTGACCGATTGACCAATTAAATTGCAAGACTGGTTTATAGTTTATAATTTATAGTTTTTAGATAAGAAAATTAGCTATCAGTATAAAATTAAAAGCTTAAAGCGAAAAGATAAAAAACATAATTCAAAACATAAAACATTTTCGTATTTCAAATAAAGTATTTCTTTAATGGGTCGGATTTATCCGACCCGAGCTTTTCGGGATTGATAAATCAAGCTCCTTGTCATTCCCATAAAACTTATAATTCGAAACTTATTAGTGTATTTTAACTGGATAACCGGGTAACTGGATAAACTATACATACGAGATACTAATTAGTTAACTGGCAAACTGATTTGACTGGTTAACCGGCAGATTAATCGGGCAATCGGTCAATTGGAGAATTGGTCAATTGGCAAATTGGTGAATTGAGGAATTGGGAATTTGAAAAAAATATCATCTCAACACAATGCTTTAGTAATTTTTATTATATTAATTATTATAACTATTTTTATAATGACTATAGACTACCATGGCAAAATGTACTTTAATTGGTTAGAGAGTACCGGATTAAGACTTTTTTCCCCAATTAATCGGGGGATAACTTTAGTTGCTGACAATACAAGAAACTACTTAAAAGCCATAGCCGAATTTAAGAGACTGGAAGAAGAGAATAAAGAGCTAAAAGAAAAAATTGAAATTACCTATCAGGAAAACGCTACATTAAAAGAAAAATTGATAGCCTATGATAGGTTGAAAAAGCTGTTAGAACTTAAAGAAACTTTTTCTTATGAAATGATCCCCTCTTTGGTAATCAGCCGGGAACCAGGAAACTGGTTTAATAGTATAATTATTGATAAAGGAATAACTGATGGAGTAGAGAAAAATATGGCGGTGGCAACTCACCGTGGATTGGTTGGCAGGGTAGTTAGTGTCGATTCCCGAACAGCAAAAATATTATTAATATTAGATCAAAGAAGTGCTGTGGGAGGTATGACTCAGAGATCAAGAGATATAGGGGTAGTGAAGGGAAGCGAAAGCAATTATTGCTATATAGAATATCTTTCCAATGATGCTGATGTAAAAATAAACGATGTAGTGATTACTTCCGGATTAGGAAGCATTTTCCCCAAGGGAATTATTATTGGTAAGATAGTTGGGATAAAAAAGGAAAGCCATGATTTATTTCAAAAAGTAATAGTAAGACCAGAGGTGGATTTTACTAAATTAGAAGAAGTATTTGTAGTGAAAAAATCCGAATAGAATTCGATTGAGACGCCTGTCCTACTTCGAACACAATATATCACGTCTCCATTCCTGAATTCTGATTTTCTTAACGTGATACTCGATACTAATTAAGAGGAGGAACCATCATTTACAAGGTAAAAAAATTAGAAAATGGTTTAAGGATCGTAGTAGAAGAAATGCCCTACATGAAATCAGTAGCTATTGTTTTCGGAATAGGAGCCGGGTCAAGGTACGAAGCACAAAAACGTCAAGGAATTTCTCACCTCATCGAACATATGCTATTTAAAGGAACTAACAAGAGAAAGAGCACTTTAGAAATATCTCAGGTAATAGAAGGTATTGGCGGAGAAATAAACGCTTCTACCTCTAAAGAGACAACTCATCTATATACTAAAGTTCCTCAGGAACAATTTAAGGTTGCTTTTGATGTATTGGCTGATATAATATTAAATTCGTTAATTAGAGAAGAAGATCTTCATCAGGAAAAAAATGTAATTACCGAGGAGATTAAGAAATATCAGGATATACCGGAAGAATTAGTAGAAATCTTGCTTGACAGGATAATGTGGAAAAATCATCCTCTGGGTAGGCCTGTTCTCGGAAATGAAAAAAGTGTGCTTAGCATGCAAAGAGAAGATATCTTATCATATATAAATAAATTTTATCGTCCCAACAATTTAGTAATAAGTGTTGCAGGAAATATTAAGACAGCAGAAGTAATTCTGCAGGTCGAAAAATATTTTAAAATAATGGAAAAAGGTGAAGTTAAAAATTATTTACCCGCAAAGGATAATCAGAAAAATACTCAAATAGGAATAAAATTTAAAAAGAGTAACCAGACTCATCTTTCTTTTGGTTTTCCCGGAATTTCCCGGCTAGATCCTGATAAATACTCTGCGGATTTATTAGATATAATATTAGGCTCGGGATTAAGTTCCCGGCTTTTTCAAGAAATAAGAGTCAAAAAAAGTTTAGCTTATGATATCCATTCATTTATTCAGTATTTTAATGATATCAGTTCTTTTAATATTTATGCCGGTATCGATTCAAGTAAACTGAGGGAAACTATCCAGACAATTTTAGAGGAACTTAATAAAATAAAAGATAATAATTTAGAAGAAGATGAATTGAGAAAAGCAAAAGAAATGTATAAGGGTGCACTATCTTTAGGTTTGGAAAGTACTTTAAACAGGGCATTTTGGTTGGGGGATAGGATGCTTTTATATGGTAGACCTTCAGCTTTTGACGAAATAAAAGAAAAAATTGAAGAAGTAAAAGTGAAAGATATTCAGAAAATGGCTCAAAATATTTTTACCAAAGATAAAATAAATTTATCTATTGTTGGTCCCTTCAAACAAAAGAATAAAGAAGAATATGATTCTCTTCTGCAGAAATTAGGTTAGTCAATAATGAAGTATAGCGGGTAGCGTATAGTATATAGCGAAAAACGAAAAGCCATAGCTCAAAATTTAAAATTTAAATACGTAGCGTTGTATATTAAGTTTCGTTTATCCTATCTCATATAACATACTTCAAAACTAAAAAACTAAAGAAGTAAAAACAGAACTTAAAATTTTAAATCTATGAAAAAGTTTTGAATTTTAAATTATGGTTTTTCGCTTTTCGTTTTAAGTTTTTAATTGTATACTAAAAGCCGAGGACCGAAAACTAGTTATATGATTTAATCGGCCAATTGGTGAATCGGTTAATTGGTAAATCGGTAAATAAGGATATAGTAACATGCCTTTAAAATTAGGAATGGGAGATATTATTAGATTGAAGAAGAAACACCCTTGTGGTGGTTTCCATTGGGAAATTACCAGAACCGGTATTGATATTGGCTTAAAATGTCTTTGTTGCGGCAGAAAAGTCTTGGTTCCCCGGGTAAAATTAGAGAAGAAAATTAGAGAAATTATTCCTAGGGATTAATTTAACCGCATAGGAATTCCCTTTTCCTATAAGTCTTAATTAGTATATAGTAATAAAACGCAAAATGAAAAGCGCAAAACGTAAAACCATAGCTTAAAATTAAAAATTTAAATATATTGTTTTATCTATTGAGCACCATATTTCTTATCTCGCATACTATATAGCAAAATAAAAAGATAAAGAAGCAAAAAAATAAAACTTAAAATTTAGTATTGAGAGAAAAAGTTTTTAGTTTTAAATTATAGTTTTCGCTTTTCGCCCTAAGCTTTTAATTGTATATTGATAACTAATTTTCTTATCTAAAAACCAAAAACTATAAACCAAAAACTAGTTTCTTATTTTATGTTTAGGCTAACGACTAATTTATTAACCAGCTAACTAGCTAACTAAATGGATACGAATTTAGACTTGCTATCGAAAATATCTGTGATATAATATAAATCGTTTTATATTTATAGTTTCCTTGCTCCTGAAGAATCTTTCGGGGGCTGATTAAACCGAAAGGAGGTGTTAACAGATGAGAAGTTATGAAATAATGCTTGCCCTAAATCCCCAGTTAGAAGATAAAGAACTAGATTCCTTATTAGATAAATTAAAAAAGATTATTACCAACGCAAAGGGAGAAATAACTAAGACAAATAAATGGGGCAAAAGAATGTTAGCTTATGAAATTAAGGATTTCACAGAGGCGATTTATGTTGTTTTAAATTTCAATATAGATGAAAAAATTATTCCTGAACTTGAAAGAGTTATGAAGTTAGAAGAAAGAATTATCAGATATTTATTAACCTTACAAGATAAAGAAAAAATTCAAAATAAAGATAGCTGATTAATTATTTAAAGAAATATTAAAAAGAGAAAATAGATTAAGAAGGAGGAAAAATACAAATTGATAGCACGATATGGTTCTTTTAGAAGACCACAAAGGAAAGTTTGTCTTTTTTGCAAAGAAAAAATAGTAGCTGATTATAAAGATGTAGATTTATTAAGAAAATTTATTACTGAACAAGGTAAAATGCTGCCTCGTAGAGCAACCGGAAACTGCGCAAGACATCAACGTACACTGGCTATATCTATAAAAAGAGCAAGAGAAATAGGACTTCTCCCTTATGTGGCGAAATAAATTAGTATTTAGTATTTAGTATATAGTATATGGAGAAAAGCGCAAAGCACAAAACTAAAACTTAAAACTTAAAATTGAAGAAAAAGTTTTGAATTTTGAATTATGGTTTTTCGCTTTTCGCTTTAAGTTTTTAGTTTTTTAAATACCAAAGTGAGGTTTTTATTGACTGAACAAATTCCAACTAAATCGATAGTTGAGGGTGCATTTTTAGCAGCAATTACTGCTGTTTTATTTATTATCAGTATTTACATTCCCCTGTTAGGTACACTGGTAAGTTTTTTGTGCCCCCTACCGATTATAATTTTATGTTTACGCCATAGCATAAAGTTTGCCATTATCTCAACTTTTATATCAGGGATTTTGGTAACTATTCTAGCTGGTCCCATACAAGGGCTTATGGTTCTATTAGGTTTCGGAATATTGGGATTGACTTTAGGGTTTGGTATAAAAAAAGAATTATCCTTAACCGATATTATTATCATTGGAAGTGTAGCTTCCCTTGTTTCTAAAGGTTTAATCCTTTTAATCGGTTTTTGGGTTTTAGATCTCAACGCCGTATTATTTGATATTGAAGAGATAGATAAAATTATAACTCAATCTTTGAATTTTTATAGCAATATGGGACTATCTCCGGAACAATTAGCTACCCTGAAAGATTCCTTAACTCAAACCATTAGTATTGTTAAGATAGCATTCCCGGGAATGATTATTCTTGCTTCAATTTTTGATACTATTTTAAATTACTGGGTAGCTCGTTTGATTTTAAAGAGATTTGGATATAAACTAGCTAACTTTTCACCCTTTCCTAACTGGAGAGCTTCCAAGTCTTTTTTTTGGAGTTATCTTTTAGGGATGGTATTGATAATTCTAGGAACAACTTACAAGATACCTCTTTTAAATAAAATTGGAATAAATATTCAAGTTTTTTTTGCAGTGGTATTTTTGATTTATGGTCTTTCTTTAACCGGCTTTATCTTAGAGCGGTTTAAAATTAAAAATCTTTTAAAGTGGGTTATATATATTCTGGTGTGTTTTCAACCTCTTTTATCCCAAATTGTTGTCTGGGCAGCCATGCTAGATATATGGATAGATTTTAGAAAATTACTCATTGCCAGAAAAGAATAGATTAGTCGTTAGTGAATAGTAAATAGTATTTGTATATTAGCGTAAAGCGTTTAGCGTATAGTTATAGCTAAAAACGAAAAGCGCAAAACTATAACTTAAAACTTAAAATTGAAGAAAATGTTTTGAATTTTGAATTATGATTTTTAGCTTTTCGCTTTAAGTTTTTAGTTACATACAGAAAAATGTCAACTGAAAACCAGTATTTGATGCCAACGAATAATAAATCTTGCTAAAAACGACGGAAAAATTTATAATAAATAGAGAATAGAACAGGGAGGCTTAAAAGATGAAAATAATTTTGAAACAAAATATAGAAAAAATTGGACAAGTAGGAGACGTAGTTGAAGTAAGCGATGGCTTTGCCCGTAATTTTTTAATTCCCCAAGGTAAAGCAATTTCTTTTACCGTAGATAACTTTAAACAAATAGAATATTTAAAGAAACGAGAAGCAGAACAAAGAGAGGGAGAGTTGAAGGAAGTTAAGGAATTAGCAGAAAAAATTAATAATATCTCCCTGGAAATTAAAGTTAAAGCTGGGGAAGAAGGAAAGCTTTTCGGTTCTGTAACCAGCAAAGATATTGTAGAAGCTCTATTAAAGGAACACGGAATTGAATTAGATAAAAAGAAACTTAATTTAAAAGAATCCTTAAAAAAATTGGGTGTCCATACTGTACCGGTTAACTTACACAAAGATATAACTCCTCAAATTAAAGTTAATTTAATTTCTGATTCCCCGTCTGAGCAGGGACAGGAAACAGAGGAAACNNNNATTCTTGCTTCAATTTTTGATACTATTTTAAATTACTGGGTAGCTCGTTTGATTTTAAAGAGATTTGGATATAAACCGTAACTTGCAACTCGAAACTTATTACTGTATTTTAAAATATAGTACTACGTAGTACTATATATTATCTTATTCTGGCTTCTGAATTCTGTCTCCTGTCTTCTCTTCTCTTTGCTATATACTATATACTAACGACTATTCACTATCTTTCGCCAAGTGTATTACAAACTCCTTCAAGAATTTCAAAATTTCTGCAGATTTAATTCCGGAAAGGTCAATTTTAGAAATTCCGGACAATCTATGTTCTTCTTTTATCAACCTTTGCTGATAAAAAGAAGACAGCCTGCTTAATTTAGCTTTTATCTTATCATTCTCCAGATATCTGAGAATTAACTTATTTTCCTTTACCACCAGGGAACCAATTCCTAACTTTCTTAAAAATATCTTCAGATATATTATCTCTAATAAATTCCTTAGTTCCCGGGGATAAATTCCATACCTGTCCCTCAACTCTTCTTTTACCCTCTCCAAATCTTCTAAATCTTTAATTTCAGCCAATTTCTTATAAATTAAGACCCTCTGTTTTAAATCAGGGATATAACCTTCGGAAATATAGGCATCTATCTTTACATCGATAACCGGGGTAATCTCTTTCTTCTTTTCTTTTCCTTCTTTCTCTTCCCGTAATTCCTTAATCGCTTCTTCTAATAAACGACAATAAAGATTGAATCCCACCTCACCTACAGACCCGTGCTGTTCTTTTCCTAATAGATTACCTGCTCCTCGAATCTCCAAATCTCGCATGGCTAATTTAAAACCGGAGCCCAACTCACTGAACTCCTTAATGGCCTGTAATCTCTTTTTTGCGGTACCGGAAATAGAGCGATAGGAAGGATAAAGAAAATAAGCATAGGCACGCCGGTCACTCCTTCCCACTCTCCCTCTTAGTTGGTAAAGTTGAGATAAGCCGAATTTATGGGCATCATCAATAATAATAGTATTCACATTAGGAATATCCAAACCAATCTCTATAATGGTAGTGCAGACTAAAATATCATATTTCTTTTCTAAAAAATCAATCATTATATCTTCCAACTGTTCTTCTGCCATCTGTCCATGAGCAATCCCGATCCTGGCTTGAGAAAAGAGCCGACTCAAATCCCGAGCTATTTTCTGGATACTCCTCACCCTATTGTGAACAAAGAATATCTGCCCTTCTCTGTCCAATTCTCTTCTTATAGCCTCTACTATCACTTTATCATCTCTTTTGCAAATATAAGTAGCGATAGGAAACCTATCTTCCGGGGGAGTGTTTATCACACTTAAATCCCTGACTCCGATAAGCGACATGTGCAGGGTGCGGGGGATAGGAGTGGCAGTCAAGGCAAGGGAATCAATACTTTCTTTTAATTTTTTTATTCTTTCTTTATGAAGGACTCCGAAACGCTGCTCTTCATCCACGATTAACAGGCCTAAATCCTTAAATCGGATATCATTTTGGATTAACCGATGGGTGCCTATAATAATATCTACCTTCCCTTCTTCCAGGTCTTCAATAACTTTTTTCTGTTCCTGTCTGGTTCTAAAACGGGAAAGCATATCTATGTTTATGGGAAAAGGGTTCATTCTTTCCCGAAAAGTATCATAATGTTGTTGAACCAGGATGGTGGTAGGTGCCAAAATTGCCACCTGTTTTCCATCTAATACCGCTTTAAAGGCAGCTCTTATGGCTATCTCGGTTTTACCATAACCTACATCTCCGCAAACTAATCTCTCCATAGGTTTGACTATTTCCATATCAGCTTTAACCTCGGATAGAGCCTGCAATTGATCATAAGTCTCTTCATAGGGGAAAGACATCTCCAGCTCTTGCTGCCAATTACTATCTTTGGAAAAGGCAAAACCTCTGATTTCTTTGCGGGCAACATATAAATTATAAAGCTCCCGGGCTAATTTTTGAATTGACTTTTTTGCTTTCCCTTTAGCCTTTCCCCAGGAGACTCCTCCTAAACGGTAAATCTTGGGAGTTTTATCTTTGATGCCTATATATTTATGAACTAAATCAAACTGGTCTACCGGGACATACAGTTTATCCCCCTGGGCGTATTCGATTAAAAGATAATCCTGCTTTACTCCTTTAACGGTTAAATTGATAATTCCTCTGTATATCCCTATGCCATGTTCAATATGTACTACATAATCTCCTGAAGAGATATCCATTATAGTAGAAAAAGGTTCGCTCTTACGCCTGGTTAATCTATATCTTTTATTCCTTTCCTTGCCAAATATTTCCTGGTCGGTTATAAAAACTGTTTTAAGATTGGGAAGTCTGAATCCATAATTTAAGTAACCATAAGAAATAAAGATGGTTGATTTTAAATGAGTATATTCTTCTATCCTTCCTGTAGTAAATCTTTTTACCCCTCTTTCCTCTAATATCTCCCCTAAGCGCTGGGCTCGTCCTTCATTTCTGACTAGAATAATAATACGCTGTTTTTCTTTCTGCCATTTTTCTAAATCTTTAGCAAACAGGTCTAAATTCCCAAAATAAGAACTGATCTCCTGCCCTTCTAAAATAAATTCTCTGATATATTCTTTTTCCTCTTCCTGATTGCTGGAAATATCTTCTTTGTTTTCCTCCGGAAGATAGGCAAAATTAATTATTTTTTTAGATTTTAATTTATCACATATCTCGAAGTTAGTGATGAAATAAGAAGAAGGTGAGAAGATTAATTTCCTTTTATCTTGCTCTATTTTTTGGTAAATGCTTTCGACTTCTTCCTGAAACTCTTCCGTTTTTTCTTTAATTAATTCCGGCTCGTTTTGTAGTACTATCAGGTCCTCGGGAAGATAATCAAATATAGTGCTGTAATTATAATTAGACGAACCATCGGTAATGAATTCCCGGGAAGGAAGAAGGGTATAATCAGTCAATTTAAGTATCGACCTTTGAGTATTCAAATTGAAATACCTGATCGATTCTATCTGGTCTCCGAACAATTCTAATCGAAGAGGATTTTCACTGGTTACCGGGAAAAAATCGATAATTCCTCCCCGGCTACTAAATTCACCTTTTTCTTCGACTATCTCTACCGACTGATAATTTTGGTCTAAGAGAATTTCCAAAAAATCTTCCTTTTTTAAGACGTCTCCTATTTTAAATTTCCAACTCGTCTTTTTAAATTTTTGTGGAGAGGCTAATTTGGGCAGGAGGGCTTTAATATCAGCAATTAAAATAATCCTCTTTATGTTCTGATCAATCGCGGAAAGATGTTTCAAAATATTTATCCTTTGCTGAATTATCTGGGGATCGGAACTGATGTCTTCGTAAGGAAGGACATCAAAAGAAGGGAAAAGAAAAATATTCTCTTCCTCACTTTGAGGTTTATTTAAAAAAGTACTTAAATCCTGGTATATCTTTAAGGCATTTTCCTGAGAATCGGCAATAATAAGGTAAGATTTTTTTATTTCCTTTTTTGAGGCTAAGGCAGCAATAAAGAAAGAACGGGCACTATCCTTCTGGCCGGAAAGTAAAATTTTGTTAATCAACTTTCCTTTTATTATTTTTATTATTTCTTTAAATTCCGCGGATTGATTCCACAGGGAGAATATTCCTGATAAAGACATTATGTTTTCCTTTTCAATTCTTATATCATATACTTAATCTTAATTAGCGTTAAATGTCAATTTTCAAATTGACCGATTGACCAATTGACCGATTAACCGATTAATTTAGTCAGCTGGTTAAAATACAGGTTGCAAGTTACGAGTTACGAGTTTCAAGTTTGAAAAAGTCTTTACAGCGAACTGACAACTGAAAACTTGCATCAAATACTAACGACTAATTATGAGTTTTGAATTATGGTTTTTCGCTTTTAGCTTTAGGCTTTTAGTTTATTGATTTAGCCTATATGCTAAACGCTGTACGCTATACGCTAACCATATACTAACGACTAGTTGACAAATATATAGACATCGCGAACCCAAAAATATACACACATCGTGAACCTTAATGAAAAAAAGTATACACACATCGTGAACTATACAACTTTAAATATTCTATACTGACCTTAAGAAAGGAGGTCAGTATGAATATCAAAGAATTAAGAGAAAAAGCTATAAAAAGATACAAAAATGGTGAATCTCCTAAGGATATCTATCAGAGCTTTGGTAAGAGTAAAACCTGGTTCTTTAAATGGTTAAAACGTTATAAATTAGATGGGAAAGATTGGGCTAAAAGCCACTCTCG
>ASPC01000037.1 GCA_000405345.1 Atribacteria bacterium SCGC AAA255-N14 | reverse complement strand
TGAAGAAGGTGGCGTGAGAGCGAGCGCTGATGGAGGTTCGAGTCTTATTATAACAGAGCAGTGCCAGAATCCTGAGGCAGCTTGGGCTCTGATTGAGTACGCTCTATTAAGAGATCAGAGCGTCATAAATTGCTTTGTTGCCGGTGATTATACACCATCGCTGGTGACTAGTTATGATTCAGATGTATTCAAAGTTAAGGATCCCTTCTATGCTGGCCAGGTCATTGGTACTATGTTCAATGACATTATGCTGAATATACCTAAAGCAAATATATATACAGCAGAGTATGCAGAGATGAGTAGTCTCACAGTACCAGAGATTGCAAAATACTTAACCGGAAAGCAGAGTGCTCAGGAAGCTCTGGATAATGCTGCTGCAGCTATCAGGGCAGCTACAGGAAGAAAATAAGGGTAATGGTGTAAGAAAGTAATGAGGTAAAAAGAAGAAAAAAGTAGGTAAGTGCTCAGGTGTTTACCTACTTTTTCTCTAATCAACGAAATAACCAGGAAAGGTTTTCAAAAACTATGGCAATAGATACAAGGGTATTAAAAAGAATGAAGGAGAGCTGGGGCGAGGTTAAGAAGAAGAGGTGGGCTTACATATTCATATCTCCATTTTATATTCTTTTTGCTATATTCAGTATGTACCCTATTATATTTTCTATCTATCTGAGTTTTACAAAATGGAAGGGTATGGGACCTAAGGTCTTTGTGGGCCTGGCGAATTACAGAAGATTATTTGGGGATCCTATTTTTTGGCAGTCTATTAGAAATGGTGTCATTATCTTCTTTCTATATGTACCAATTATGACCTTTTTAGCTCTGGTTCTGGCAGTCATCCTCAACGCCAAGTTTGTCAGATTTTTTCGGATTTTTCGGACAATGCTCTTTGTTCCATATGTTACCACCATGATTGCAGTTGGATATGTCTTCCGCATAATGATGAATACGAAGTATGGCTTGTTTAATATGGTACTAACCTCAATAGGCATTTCCCCGGTCCCATGGCTGGATAACGTCTGGTGGGCAAGGGTATCAATCAGTCTCTTAATTATGTGGGCCTGGCTGGGCTACAATATGGTGATAATGCTTGCCGGTCTGCAAACTATCCCCAAAGACCTGGTAGAGGCTGCAACAATAGACGGGGCGAACCCGGCGCAAGCATTTTTTCGTATAACAGTGCCCCTTATGAGACCCATAATACTGTTCAGCGTGATTCTATCTACCATAGGGAGCTTTGGTCTTTTTAATGAGGTCTACACTCTGACCACTGTGGGGGATGTGCCAGGGGGACCCATGTATGCTACAATTACACCCCTGGTGTACATTTATCAGCAGGCTTTTCGAAATTATAATTTCAGCTATGCTTCAGCTGTATCTTGCATTTACTTTGTAATTATCTTTGTTCTGACATTATTGCAACTCAGGTACTTTGGAAGGGAGTATTAAAAGTCAAATGGCGGTTATAACAGAGAGTACATTAATTAAAACTAAGACACTAGACAAGAGGATATTTGTCTACCTGTTACTAATCCCCACATGCATCTTTATGATGCTTCCTTTCTTCTGGATGTTGATCACATCTCTTAAGACAATGGCGGAAGTGTTTAATGTTCCCATGATCATTTTCTCACACAATATGAGCCTAGATAACTTCAAGGTTGTTATTGATAAGGGGGTTTGGATAAGGTTATGGAATACCTTTTTTATTTCTTTTACAGCTACTGTCCTCAGATTGTTCTTTTGCTCCCTTGCTGGCTATGGCTTTGCCAAGTTTCGTTTTCCTGGTCGTGATATCCTTTTTTCAGTGCTTATTGCTAGCATGATTGTTCCTTTTGCTGTCACTGTGGTTCCTCTCTACATCATGATGGTCAACTTCCATTGGGTAGATACCATTCTGCCACTGGTGATACCGGGAGCGGCAAGTGCCTTTGGTATCTTTTTTATGCGTCAGTACATAAGATCTATACCTGATGAGCTGTTAGATGCAGCTCGTATTGATGGCTGCTCAGAGTTTAGCATATATGTTCGAGTGATCTTACCTATAGTAACTCCCGGTCTAGTCAGTCTTGGGCTTATCTTCTTTATGCAAGTCTGGAATGACTTTATGTGGCCCCTAGTTATTCTCAAAACTCCGGAAAACCAAACCCTGCCTGTTATGATAGCAACCTTAACAGGTCTAGCAGGCACCAACATGTACACTCTTCAAATGGCTGTCTCAGTTATAAGCATAACTCCTTTGATTATCATCTTCCTGATCTTTCAAAGAAGGTTTACCACTGGAATTACCTTTGGAGCAGTTAAAGGTTAGAGGGAAGTTAAAAGTGTCTAGGTACTTGTTTTTGAGATGAAATAATCAAAGTAATTAATTCAATTAAATAATTTTACATAAACGGAGGCAAATAATATGTTTGAAAAATTACCAAAAATATTTTTCGGAGGAGACTATAATCCTGACCAGTGGGATGAAAACGTATGGGAAGAAGATATTAAACTAATGAAGATTTTAAGAGCAAATACGGTGACTTTACCGGTTTTTTCATGGGCTAAACTACAACCTTCTGAAGATATTTTTAATTTTTCTTGGCTGGATAGGGTAACAGGTTTATTGCGTAAAAATGATATATTTATTATTATGGCAACCCCAACAGCAGCACAGCCAGCCTGGATGTCAAAAAAATATCCTGAAATGTTGGTTACAAATGTAGAAGGACATAAACATAAGCATGGAGGGCGTTCTAATTTTTGCCCCAATAACCTTGATTATAGAAGGCTGTCACGCTTGATAGCAGAGAAGATGGTAATGAGATACAAAGATCTTCCCAACCTTATTATGTGGCATGTAAATAATGAGTATAGAAGCTATTGTTATTGTGAAAACTGCGCCGAGGCTTTTAGAATATGGCTTAAAAAATGTTATGGAAGTCTTGAAGAATTAAACAAGTGCTGGTATACAAATTTTTGGGGGCATACATATTATAGTTGGGAGGAAATAGAACCGCCGTCCTACCTGACTGAGCTGTTACCGGGCCGATTAGGTGAAAGGGATAGTGCTATTTTCCAAGGCATGGCAATAGATTATAACCGGTTCATGTCAGATAGCATACTGGACTGTTACCGTAACGAAGCCGATGTTATTAGAAAGTACACCCCTAATATTCCTATAACTACTAATTTAATGGGGTCGTACAAGCCACTGGATTACTTTAGGTGGGCGAAATATATCGATATAATATCGTGGGATAACTATCCGACCAATGATATTCCCGTAAGCAATACTGCCATGCGCCACGATCTGATGAGAGGATTAAAAAACGGACAACCATTCTTACTTATGGAGCAAGCAACAAATCAGGTGAACTGGCAGCCATACAGTCCATTGAAACGTCCAGGGGCAATGAGATTGTTAAGCTATCAGGCTATAGCACATGGTGGAGATTCTATATTATTTTTCCAGTGGAGGCAATCAAGGGGAGCTTGCGAGAAGTATCATTCCGCAATGGTATCTCATGCCGGTCACGAAAACACTCGTGTCGGCAGGGAATTAGCTAAACTGGGGCAAGAGCTTGAGAAACTTGGCGATAAAATTGTGGGTTCAGGTACCAACTCAAAAGTAGCCATAATGTTTGATTGGTCAAACTGGTGGGCAGTAGAGTATTCTTGTGGCCCAAGTATAGACCTTAAATATATTAATCAAGTAGAAAAGTATTACAAAGCATTATATGATTTAAATATTCCTGTAGACATAATTAATCCTTCTGGTGATTTATCTAAGTATGACATCGTAATTGCACCAGTACTGTATATGGTTAAGGAAAATGTAGCCGAGAGTATAGAGAAATTTGTTTATGGTGGAGGAACTTTTATAACCACTTTCTTTAGTGGATTGGTGGATGAGAATGATCTTGTAATTTTAGGAGGTTATCCTGGTGCATTTAGAAAAGTGCTCGGCTTATGGGTTGAGGAAATTGATGCTCTTTATCCGGATATGAGTAATAAAATAGTTATGAAAGAAAAATTCTCAGAACTGAAAGGAGAATATGACTGCAAACTCATATGTGATATTGCACACACCGAAGGAGCAAAAACCTTAGCTATCTTTGATAAAGATTATTATACAGGTTATCCATCTTTAACTGAGAATAGCTATGGAAAGGGTAAAGCAATATATGTAGCAACTGATCCCGAAGATGATTTTATAAGGGATTTAATGAAACACTATTGTAATGAGAAAGCCCTCCGTTCCTTTATAAAACCCCAGAAAGGAGTGGAAATAACTCAGCGAGTAAAAGTTGATAAAATTTTTACATTCATACTTAATCATAACAGTGAGAAAGTTACCTTAACTTTACCTGAAGGAAAGTATAACAGTTTGCTAAATGGAGATGTTGTTTCGGGTAAAATAACAATTCTGCCCAAAGAGGTATGTATTTTAGAGAACTCGAAATCTTATAAGCTTTAAATAAAGGATAATGTTTTAGTAGTTGATAATAACGATACTGAAAATATATATTAGTTAAGTGTATTGTGAATTTATTAATTGGAAAATAGGGACAATCCATTTTCTTAGACAATTAATATTTTACTTTTAAACTAGAGAAATAGGGAAGGTGTCCCAAGTCAATAATTCGGTAACTTTTTAGCTGAGAAAACCTATTAGATCTTAGAAACTTCCTGACCGGATGGTTGAGGCTTTATATATTACTATAATAGATAGACGTCCTAAAGGAAGACCTCGAAAAATGGAAAGCTAAACTATAGAAAAAATAGGATGTCCCTATTTTAATTATTAGGCAAAAAATTTAAATGAAAAGTAGGAGAACAAATGCAAAATTATAAAATTGAAATAGAAATATTTGAAGGAAAAGGTGGGAAGCTTTGTAAAGAAGGTGATAAAATAATCTATCCGGAACTTGAGAAAGAAGGTATTTGTGCTTGGATGTATCGTGGAGATGGATGTAAAAGTTATCAAGTTGGACAAAAATTTATTTATCCTGAAGATGTTGGGAAATTATGCCCTTGGTTGTTAGACAGCCTTAGCGGAATTATTCATGTACTTAAGTTTGGTGGTACATTACCTTGGGAGTATAAAGGAACGCCATATGAAAAAGAATTTAATCTCGATGGTATAACAACAGAGTTTGTTCGGTGTATAGATCCGACTGATTCTGGAATTATAGTAAAAGTTACTAGAATAAAAATATAACCTTTAGCAATGGCAATGCTTTCTATTAAAAGCACGTTCTAGGACAGCCACCCGGGGAGACAGGTAAAATATTATCAAGCCCTTTAGCATTTACTGAAGGGCTTTTTTATTTTTATAAACTATTTTCTTTAAAAAGAAGGATTTTTCTTAAGTTGTATAGTATATATAAAATAATGACCAAAAAATTGAATAGTGTATTTTAATATAAGCAGAATATATGTAGTAATATTGTAATAAAATAAAAAGCACTATTATCTAAGATTTATTATAAGAATTGCATTCTTTCATTATCCCAAGAGACCCACTAAGTAACACTTCCTAAATATACTAATCATTTAACCATTAATCTTCTATCATTACTTAACTTAAAATTAAATATTGTATTCTGGATGAAGGTAACAGGAGAGTCTTTTTCTTCTCATCAAAAAAGAAAAGGAGCCGAAGAGGCAAGATACGAAAAGTATCTAAACTTTCAGGCAAAAAGACCGTTACCGGACAGAACTCTGGAGAGTAATATAGATACACTATCCATTGGTGCAGCTATTCATGCAACTACAAAATAGCTGGAGAAAAGGAGCATTGAGCATGCGAGCGCCGAAAGGAGGTGGGAGGAGGACGAAAATTAGTAGTAAAAGTTTTATTAGTTACATAGCTGATAAAATCTTTCTTGAAAGTCAGGCTGTAGTCAAATAATAAGGTGTTTTATAGCACCTGAGAATTAAAGGAGGTTAAAGAGAAATGAAAAGAATTATTGTGATATCGGTGTTAGCTCTTACATTAGCTGTTTTCTTAGTGGCTATGTCGACTTCTATTTTTGCTCAAAAGGTTTCCATTTCATTTTCCTACAACTCAATAAGAGATGGAAGGGGTTCTCAGTCGGCCGAATGGGTTGAAGATATCGTTATTCCCCAATTTGAAAAGGATATGAAAGATAAAGGCATAGATGTTGAGGTAAAGAATCTGCCAAGTGGAGTTTCTCCGGAAGATTGGAAGATGCAGTTTGTATTGGATGTGAAAGGTGGGATTGGTCCGGACGTAGCCTGGATAGATTTATTCTGGGTACCAGAATTTGCAGAAGCAAAATTAATACTGCCTTTAAATAAGTATGTTGAGGCATGGTCAATTTGGGATGAGTTCTATGATCCTGCAAAGATAGCGGGGAGTCATAAAGACGATGTGTATGCTATTATGTACGGTTCAGATGTGAGGATGATATACTATAATAAAGAGTTGTTTAAAAAAGCGGGTATAGCTATTCCATGGCAACCCTATAGCTGGGATGGTTTACTGACAACTGCTCGAATTATTAAAGAGAAACTGCCCGGTGTTATCCCACTACAGATAAACGCTGGCACGGACATGGGTGAGGCTACCACCATGCAAGGCTTATATATGGTGCTTCTGGGTTCAGGTGGACGACTTTATGACTGGGATACCAATAAGTGGATAGTAGATAGTCCTATGTTAAGGGATACCGTTGACTTCTACAAGAAAGTTTATATCGATGAGAAGCTGGGAGATGCTGAAATGCAAGTAACGGCTCAATCTCGAAACAAAACCTTTGAAGCTTTTCAACAAGAAAAGATGGCTATGTTAGTTGAAGGTACGTGGTTCTATTCATCTGTGATAGCACCTAACGGAAGTGTACCGATACCAGATCGTGATGAACGGATTGGTTGGGCAGCTATGCCAGGAAAAGGCACTTTGGGAACACCTACCTTTGCCTGTATATCTGGTGGAACAGGTTTCGCGGTTAATCCAAACACTAAAAATGCTGAGTTAGCATTTGAGTTAATAAAGACTGCCTTAAGACCAGATGTTTTGGTAGAGCTATTTAAAAAGAAACCATTTTCCCCGATTTACCAAGAATTTGTCGATCTTCCAGAAGTTAAAGAAAATAAGTTTATTGCTGATACCAGCAAAGCCCTAATGCCGTATACTACTATTAGACCCGCTAAATCGGAATATCCAGAAATCTCCTATCAGGCACAATTGCTAACCGAAGAAATTGTCATGGGCGTATCACCCGAAAAAGCATTAGAAAATTATGGTCAAGGGGTAATCTCTATAGTAGGAGAAGAGAACGTTGAGAAATTAAAATAGAACTTGGCTTGCTTGTTAGTTTTAAATAAGTGTTTTGTTACAAGAGGTAATCGGGTTTATTTTTAAACCCGATTACCATTTTTTTAACAAACACTAAAGAGTCCTAAGGAGGTGTAGGATAAATATATGTTTGAAGGCGGGATAATCCTTTCTAAAAAAAGAGCGTTTTTATTTATATTGCCTGCATTGGCTTTTGTTACCGTTTTTTTAATATTCCCGGCTATTTGGGCGATTTATATAGGACTAACTAACGAGGCATTGACTGGTATCTTTGGGTTAAATCATCAATTTGTTTGGTTTGATAATTTTATAAAAGCCTTTAAAGATCCATGGTTTCGTAGTTCGCTTCAGATTAGCTTTAAATTTGTTTTTGGATCATTGGTGGGACAAGCTGGTTTAGGATTATTGCTGGCTCTATTACTGAACAATAAAAAGGGCATCATAAAAGAACTGGTCAGCAATATTGTTATTATAGCTTGGATTATACCAGGGGTAGTGGTGGCTTATCTCTGGGTAGCTTTTTTAGACAAAGACTTTGGTTTACTTAATTCTATTTTAGAAATATTGGGTTTTGCCAGGGTGAATTGGTTCCATACACTACCGGTTGGTGTTATTATAATATTTAATACATGGCGTGGAACGGCTTTTTCCATGCTTTTGTTTATGGCTGCCCTACAATCGATTCCTCCTTCTTATCTTGAGACTGCAGATGTTATAGGAGCCTCAGGTTGGTGTAAACTTAGAGATATAATTTTACCATTAATTAAACCTCAAATATTAACCGATCTTATATTGCTGACTTTGTGGACATTTAATGTTTTTACTCCTTTTATCCTCACCAAAGGTGGACCTGCTCATATGACAGAGATTTTACCTATCTATACTTACAGAGTTGCTTTTATGGGCACATGCAGGATTGGCCAGGGAGCGGCTATATCTACAATAATACTTTTGATTAACTTAACTTTAGCTCTTATATACCTAAAAATGTTAAAAAGGAAGTGAAGTAATATGATGTTTAAACAACGAACAAATTTGTGGAATAATTTTTGGATATATTTGATCTTGTTTACCCTTGTATTATTCTTTCTCCTGCCTATGATTTGGTTGGTGGTTGCACCATTTAGTTCTAAAGCTAGTTTAGCAGTAAAGATAACCTTACCAAGTTTAAATAATTTCAGAGAGCTCTTTAAAAATAAAATTGCTATGTTAGCTTTTAAAAATAGCTTTATTATATCATTTTCATCCACAGTAATCGTTGCTATTACTTCTATGCTGGCTGCTTATGCCTTATCTCGGACAGATTTTAAATGGCGTAGTACTTTGTTATATGCTTTGTTGCTATTTTCAACAGTGGTGACTGGGATAGCAGCTATGGTACCTTTATTTGTTCTAAATTTACGACTTGGATTAATTGACTCTTATTTAAGTGTTATATTTGTGTTTATTGGTGGATTTTTACCAGTAAGTATTTTTATCATAAAAGATTTTTTTGATGCCATACCCAAAGATTATGAAGAGGCAGCAATGGTAGCTGGAAGTACCCCTTCACAGGGATTCTTTCGAATAATTCTACCGCTTTCTCAACAAGGCATGGTGGTTATAGCCTTGTATATTTTCATGAATACCTGGGGAAGTTTTTTGATGCCTTTTATCTTATTGAGAAGTGTTAATAAATATCCCGTATCAGTGGCAATATACACTTTTTTTACCCAAGAGGGCCTTCCCTTGTTAGGGCTTCTTTCAGCTTATTCATTATTATATTCTCTTCCAGTAATTGTACTTTATATTATTATCAATAGAAAGTTTGGCTTTGGATTTCATGGTGGACTAAAAGGATAAAAAGGAGGCATTATAATGCACGATGTAGCATTTGAAAAAGTTACAAAAAAATTTGGAAAAGTTGTTGCGGTTAATAATATTAGCTTTCAAGTCAACAAGGGTGAATTATTTACCCTATTAGGTCCTTCGGGTTGCGGAAAGACTACGACCTTAAGACTAATAGCCGGATTAGAGATACCCCAATCAGGTAATATTTACATAAAAGGCAAGAATGTAGAGAAATTATTACCAAAAGACCGTAATATAGGTATGGTATTTCAAAATTACGCACTTTTTCCACATATGAACGTTTTTGACAATATTGCCTACCCTTTAAAAATTCGGAAACAGCCCCAAAAGGAAATAATACATAAGGTTACTGAAATAGCAAAAAATCTCCAAACCGAGGAGCTATTAAGCAGAAAACCCAATCAAATCAGTGGTGGACAGCAGCAAAGAGTGGCTCTAGGTAGAGCTATGGTGCAAGAACCAAATGTGTTTCTATTCGATGAACCGCTGAGTAATTTAGATGCAAAACTACGAACAGAGGCGCGAAGTTTCCTAAAACATATACAAAAAGAGATGAAAACAACCGCAATCTATGTTACACATGACCAGAAAGAGGCCATGGCTATATCCGATAGAATTGCGATATTAGATAAAGGGGTTATCATGCAGATAGGAACCCCAAAAGAGGTCTATAAAAATCCAGAAAATGTGTTTGTAGCTGGGTTTATCGGGGACCCTCCAATGAACCTTCTCGATTGCTCTATAAAATATAACCAAAATAAAACAGTGTTAGATTTTTTACAGTTTAAATTAGACATTTCTCCCATAAGAGATTTAGTAAGGGAAAAAGTAAATAATGAAGAGGTTATAGTATTTGGAATCAGACCGGAAGACATTAAGATAGAATATAAGGATGTAGCGCCAAATAGTATAAAAGGTGAAGTATTTGTTGTAGAAAGATTAGGCCCCGAAACTATCATACACGTAAAAATAGGAAATTTAATACTCATAGTAAGAGATTTTAGCGAACCAAATATAAATATGGGAGATACGATTTGGCTCAAGGTAGACTTAAATAGTGTTCATATCTACAAGAAAGAAGACGGAAAAATTATCATATAGGATTGGAGAAGTCGAGAAATGCCCGTTTATACCAAGACATTTGCACCGAGTGAAAACAAAACCTATACTGAATTTATTGTACCGATAATTAAAGGGACTAAAGAGATATTGTTAAAAGGTGACTATCACCCCAAGATAGTAAATGATATCAAAGCAACTAATAACTTAATATATCAGGCTGTATATGAATACCTAAGATTTGATTGGAAAGATTCTATTTTCTTTGGACCTAATTGGGACTATTACCAGGATAATTATAAAAAAAATGCTATTAAATTGTTTTCTCCGATTCGTAACCTCTTTAATTATACTTTGATTGATCCGAATGGCATTGTCCGTGCCAGGGGGAACAACAATTTTTTTGAGACAATGCAAATTAATAAAGAAAAAGCCAGTATCGGATGTGTATCCGGTGCATTACCGGCAGGAGAATGGAGATTGATAGTTGAGGCTCATGCCATCATATCTGAGTTAGTGATATTAAGCATTGAGGTGAATCTGAACCAAGAATTTACGCCAGGAATCAAAACCACAGAAAAGTGCCAGGCAGAACTCCGAGATCTTGATAGGAAAGAACCTCTTTTTAGAGAAGAACGGGAAAGCTCTGGATGGTTTGGAGGAGATTTTCATATACATTCTCACCACAGTGATGGCAATCACTCAGTTTATGAATTAATGACCTATTTACAGGGAAAAGGTCTGGACTTTTTTGTTCTGGCCGATCATAATACCACTTTGGGATGGAAAGAGAAATATTTATCAAAAATCTTGGTTATTCCAGGTATAGAAATTTCTACTTTTTTTGGACATTTTGTGCTTATCAACTGGATCGGTGATATCAATTGGTTTTCACTTGAACGAAAAAGTACCTTTGAAAATATTGCAGCGGAGATAAAAAAGAAGGGAGCTCTTCTTTCTGTAGCACATCCGGAATGTATTGGTGACCCAATCTGTACGGGATGCAGGTGGGATTACCCCAATTTTTGCTGGGGAACAGCAGATATAATGGAGGTCTGGGCCGGTTCTTGGTCTGAAAGAAGGGCTGAAAATATAAAAACTTTAAAGAAATGGGAAAATCTGCTGAACCAGGGGTTGAAAGTAATCGCCGTAAGTGGTTCGGATATTCATCAACTGGAACCCTACAAGAAAGACTATGGTCGGACTTATGTATGGGCCAAGTCAAAAACCAGAGAGGGGATTATGGAGGGATTAAAGAAAGGAAAGGTTTATATTACCAGTGGTCCTAAAATAAATTTCCAACTGATGACGGGTAAAGATGTTTTTGTTTCGTTAGGAGAAGAATTAGAAGTTGATTGCAATACGAGTGTTAAGCTATTAATTAATATTGAGAACAAAAAAACCAAGAAAAAACTTCATATTGAATTAATTAAAAATGGGTTGGTCTTCAATTCTTATGACTCTTTTTCGGAACACATAGAACTTGATTGGTCAGACAAAGTAATTAAAAATTGTTGGTATTACTTGAGGTTGCTTGACCAGAGAAAGTGTATTGTAGGTTTAACCAATCCAATTTTCATAATTTGTCATTAAGACATGACGTGAATAGGGATATTATTTTGAAAGGGCGAAAAAGGAGAGAATCTTAAAATGACTAATATTGATAAAAAGCCATATAAGGCATTCATTGTGCCTCATACCCATTGGGATAGAGAATGGTATCAAACATTTCAACAATTTAGGGTTAGATTAATTGATCTCATAAATAACTTAATTGATATTTTAAAAAATGATAAAACATTTAGCGATTTTACCTTAGATGGCCAGACCATTGTTCTGGAGGATTATTTAGAAGTCCATCCCGAAAGAAAGGAAATTCTAAAAAAATATATCACTGAAGGCAGGATTCATGTCGGTCCCTGGTATATTCTTCCTGATGAATTTCTGGTGAGTGCGGAATCAATGGTAAGAAATTTACTCTTAGGCCATAAAATTGCCTCTGAGTTTGGCAGAGTAATGAAAGTCGGTTATATACCGGATCCTTTTGGTCATATATCCCAGATGCCTCAGATCTTAAGAGGTTTTGGAATTGATAATATTATTTTCTGGCGGGGCATAGAATGTAATCAGACCCAAGGAAATGAATTTATCTGGCAAGGCCCTGACGGAACAGAACTTTTTGCCGTTCATCTACCCAAATTCGGTTATGGTAATGCTCAGAGTTTATCAGAAGACGTAAATCAAGCTTATAAACTAATAAAGGGCGCAATTGATGATTTATTAAGTAGGGAAACTTCAAAATCATTGTTATTATTAAATGGAAGTGATCATTTGCATGCTCAGCCCCATATCCCTCATTTGGCAAAAGAGCTAAATAAACGCTTTACAGAGATTGAGATAAAACAAGGAAATTTAACAGAATATATAGACTATGCCAAAGAGACTGCAAAACCTAATCTTAATAAGGTTACCGGTGAATTTAGATCAGGTAAAGATGCTCCAATTCTACAGAGTGTATATTCGTCCAGGATGTATATCAAACAGGCCAATGAAAGGTGTGAAAACCTTTTAGAAAATTGGGTGGAACCGACAGCTTCTCTGGCCTGGTTATTGGGTAGAGATTATCCAGGGAATCTAATCTGGACGAGCTGGAGATGGTTATTGAAGAATCACCCTCATGATAGTATTTGTGGCTGTAGTATCGATCAAGTGCATAAAGAGATGCTAACCCGTTTCGATTGGTCCGGACAGATTGCCCGGGAAGTAATTAATAAGAGTTTAAATTATATTACAGAAAAGATTAAGATCGATTATTTGAATAAAGATGAGTTAGCCCTGGTGGTCTTCAATCCTCTGCCTTATCCCATTAATGAGAATGTAGAGGCAAGGGTTAAATTTCCTAAGGAGATTAACTTAAACCGGGTGAAGATTTTAACTATAGAAGGAGATGAGATTCCTTATCAATTAAAAGGGTATGGTTTAGATTATAAAATTATTTTTAGTCCTTTTGGTAACCCCCAATTTCCGGAAGTTAATTATATCGACCTATCTTTTACTGCCAAAAATATTCCTGCCTGTGGTTATAATACTTTTATCATTAAAGCAATTAATGAGGTAAAGATTTTTAAAGAGTATGAGACTGATATAAGAGCCGGTAGAGATTATATTGAAAATAAATATTATAAAATAAGTGCTGAAACTAATGGAACATTAACTATTATGGACAAATTAAATGATAAAATCTTTAAAAATTGCAATAGATTTGTAGATGATGGGGATGCGCAAAATAAACTTGAATCTGCGTGCTCTTGGTAAAAAGTTTATGTTCTGCCATTTCCTGGCCTTGGTCGTAGGTTAGAGAACGCTTTAAGCCCTTGGGAAGATGTTTAAATTCTTTAGCGAAAGATTCTCGTACTGCGGTAGCATCTTTATCTTTAAGCTGAACCAAGAAGGTCATACGGGTGGTTCGTTCAACTAAAGTACCCAAGGCAGAACCATTATTATGCCCCATAAGAAGATCACCTTCCCAATGGCCGGGAATAATTCGGTCTGCTATTTCTGCAGGGCGTTCTTCAATGCTTATATAGTCCTGTATAGGGCAGGGTTTCTGACGAGACTTGCCGTGCATTCGGCGGTTGATATGATGGTACCGTAAACATTTAACCAGTTCTTTCCGTAAGGCGCCACGCGGCAAAACATATAAATAGGAATAGATGCTTTCATGTGATATTTGCATTGCCATATCCATAGGATATAATATTTTTAGGCGTTTGGCAATCTGTTCCGGAGACCATAGTTGGTCCAGGTGTTCAAGAACATAGTGTTTCAACGGTAGATTCCTATCCATTTTTCGTTTTTTGCGGACAAGATGCCTTAACTTATGAGCCCGACCTTGAGCTTTAACTGCTCTGTAGGCTTGCCCGTTTGCAGTGTTACGGTTGACTTCGCGACAGATGGTACTGGATGATCGGCCAAGAGATAGTGCAATATAGTTTTTACTCAATCCTTGGGCTAATCCAAGGCTGATCTCTTCACGTTCATTAATACTTAACTGATAACAATGGGACATATGCAACTCCTTTCTTTTGGCATATTATACCAAAGTTAAGTGTTGCATCTGTAACTTGAACCCAAGTAGACACCTATTTAAATGAATCCTTCAAGCTAGCACTATTAAGTATTTTTCTTCTTTGACTTTTTCCTCCCACGCTAAGCACCTCAATCAAACTCCATTGGGAAAAATTAGAAAAAGTTAGCGAGTTATTGACTTGGCATATCTTCCCTATTTATCTAATTTAAAAGTAAAATATTAATTGTCTAAGAAAATGGGATGTGTCACTATTTATTTACTATTTATTTAAACGCCCCTTCCCAATCGCCTAAGCTACGGCATCTTACTTTTCTTTGTTATATTTTTGCATATTTTCTGCCCACCATTTTAAGGCATTGTCTACGGTGTCTCGGAAAAAACTATCATTAAGACCGTGTTTATCTTGATATTTTTTAAGATATTGATCTGGAGCGAATCTCTGACTCAAATAGATTTCAAGATATCTAGTGATAAAATAAGCTGCACTATCATAGTCAGGGTCAGCTTTTCTTTCCTCTTCAATCATTTCAAAACCCAAGCACACTACATCCGAATCCGCGGGTGGTGGGGATGCAGGTGATGAATATACTTATTCTCCGCCTTTGAATAATAAAATAATAGTTAGTCGATTAGATAATATTAGCATTCAAGATATAGGCCCAGCTGAAGCCACTTTAAATTTATCGGGAAAGATGATATTACCAGTCGGATTAAAACCTGATAGAAAATCCCGAACAGACAAGAAGTTAGAGTGTCCGGTTGAATCTAAAATAAAATTATTTAGTGAAGTTCAGAGAATAGAATTCAAAACCACATTTGATAACAAATGTCATGACCATTGTTTACAAGTAGAGTTTCCTACAAATATTAAAACGGATTATGCTTATGCTGAGGGTCATTTTGATGTAGTAAAACGATCTATTAAGTTGCCTGACAGTGAAGGCTGGGTGGAAAAGGCTTATAAAACTGCTCATAATTCGGGATTTGTAGATATTAATAATGGAAAATATGGAATGGCAATTCTGAATAAAGGATTACCTGAGTACGAGATAATACCTGACAATAATACCGTAGCCTTAACTTTGCTTCGCAGCGTATGTTGGTTATCCAGAGGCGATTTGGAATATAGGAAGGAAAATGCTGGTCCTTCCTTCCCAACACCAGAAGCTCAATGTTTAGGAGAGAATATTTTTTATTATGCCCTTATACCTCATAAGGGTAATTGGGATGATGCCTGTATTTCTCAGAAGACAAGACAGTACAAGACAAAAATATTAACTAAACAACTAAAGAATCAACCAGGAAATCTCGCAGATAAATATAGCTTTATAGGATTAGAAAGTGAGTATTTAGAGATTAGTGCCATTAAAAAGAATGAATTTGAAGATAAATTGGTAGTTCGAGTTTATAATCCTGCTAATAGAGAGACCACTGGAAAGATTAAATTAGGATTTGCTATCCATAAGGTCTATCTGGGTAGGTTGGATGAAAGTTATAAAGAGGAATTACACTATGAGGATGGAGTTAAAATAACACTTAGACCGAAAGAGATAAAGACAATTATTTTTGAAGTGTTATAAATTAAGTACAAATTGGAGGAATTTAATGTCAGGTATCAAACTAAGTATTATAGGAGCAGGAAGTGCTATCTTTTCTTTAAGATTAGTAGGAGACCTTTGTAAAACAAAAGGTTTATCCGGAAGCTCTGTTTCGCTTATGGATATTAATGAAAAGCGTCTAAATTCAGTACATATTTTAGCAACGAGGTATGCTGCTGCATTGGGAGCTAATTTAAAGTTCGAAAAAACAACCGATATGAAACGCTCAATCGAGGGCGCAGATTTTGTAGTTAACACTGCGCTTGTAGGTAGTCATGAACAACTGGATGCCAGTAGAAAAGCAGGAGAAAAGCATGGGTATAAAAGAGGCATAGATAGCCAAGAATTCAATATGATTTCTGATTACCACACCTTAAGCAATTATAAACAACTCGAATATTTTTTAGAGGTAGCTCACAGTATGGAAGAGATATGCCCGAATGCTTGGCTTCTTCAGTCGGCTAATCCTGTATTTGAAGGTACGACCTTGATATCCAGATATTCTAATATTAAGGTTGTAGGTTTTTGTCATGGACATAATGGTGTGGAAGTTTTGGCAAGAAGTTTGGGATTAGATATAAGAGAAGTGAACTGGCAGGTTGCAGGATTTAACCACAATATCTGGCTTACCCGTTTTCTTTATAAAGACAAGGATGCCTATCCGCTTGTAGATCAGTGGATAGAAGAGGAAGCGAGGGAATGGAAACCCAAAGATCCTTTTGATGACCAAATGAGTCCTGCGGCGATAGATATGTATAAATTTTATGGAAGAATGCCCATAGGAGATAGCGTTAGGAATGGAAGTTGGAAATATCATTACAATCCGGAGACCAAGAAAAAGTGGTATGGAGAGCCTTGGGGTGGAGCAGATTCTGACTTAGGTTGGGACTGGTATCAGAATTATTTGAAGGCGTCAACAGATAAAAGTTTTAAGCTTGCCTTAGATAAATCTGTTAATCTTCTGAAAGAATTTCCCCCTGAGGTTAAGAGTGGAGAACAACATATTCAATTTATCGATGCATTGACTAACGGACACCAAGAAAGATTTATGCTAAATATTACCAATAAAGGGCCAATCATCACGGATATTCCCGAAGATGTAGTAGTAGAAGTACCGGTAATAGTAAATAAGAAAGGCATTCATCCGGAAGAGATAAATCCTCCAATACCAAAGCGGATAATGAATATGTATCTCGCCCCAAGGATGTTAAGGATGGAGTGGGCCTTGGAAGCATTCGTA
Organism: Atribacteria bacterium SCGC AAA255-N14; assembly: GCA_000405345.1. Next base: position 683 of record ASPC01000037.1, on the reverse strand, counting down.
ACCGGTGATAAAATGATGCTTCAAGAAATACTGATAAGAGATCCAAGGACCAAATCTTTTGAGCAGGCAGAAGCAGTTATAGATGAGTTACTTGCCTTACCATTTAATAAAGAGATGAAGAAACATTATAAATAATAGGCCCTGAGCAGAAGCATTGAAAAAATCGAAAAAGAATATGAAAAGTGATATTATAACTTTTTTGTGAACTTGTGAAGACTTACCGCGTAATATTTCTTATAAAGACAGAGAGAAGATAAATGATTGATAAAAACAACAAAATTGATCAAAACTATTTCTGGCTCAACCAACCAACTTATGAAATAAAAAATCATAAGTTATATATGTCAACATCTCCAAAAACTGATTTTTGGCAAAAAACTTATTATGGGTTTAAAAGAGATAATGGGCACTGCTTATTCACGTCTCGGCTCAGTAGTTACAAATTTAGGATATTCTGATTGGGCAACAATTGATATCAATTCAAAAATTAATAAAATGTGGTATCGTATACAAAGCAAAAAAAATGATTTCATAATCGAATATTCTGATGATGGAATTTCATGGAAGCAGCTTAGAATTGCACACTTACATGGTAAGTTTAATGAATTAAATGTAGGTATCTATGCTTGCAGTCCAATGGATAGTACTTTTGATGTAGTGTTTGATAGTTATCTATTGGAAAA